>JAXJQT010000255.1:0-13240 GCA_036311025.1 Spirochaetota bacterium | reverse complement strand
AGATATACAGTATAAAGGTGTCAAATTTAGTTCTGTGGATATTGAAATTTCACAAGGCGATGGTTTTTGGACATCAGATATGATGGATAATATAACATGTTATCTACTAACAGAAACAGATTTTGATACTTTTGTGGCTTATTTGAAAAAAACTTACCCTTACTCGAATAAGGCTAAAGTTTTTTATGGAAAATCAAGATTATCAAGTCAATTTGCAGATCACATTTATTATGATGAAATTTCGTGTGATAGGCAAAAATGTAAGATAACCTATAGTTTTTCTGTAAAACGAGAGCATGAAATAAAAATAATAGATAACGATTTAAAAAATTACGAACCATTTTCTACCTCTCAAGAAGTTCAATCTGTTTGTGCTCCTTCTGATGGACGATATACTTCAGTAATTCCAATAAAGGATTTAAATGGGCAACAGTATAAATTTCATTCTGCTGTACAAATAGAAGAAGATGGGAAAAAAGTTTTATATATAACATTGAAAAATAGTTTAACTTGTAAAACAATTACAGTTTCTGCAGAATATGCTTTAAGAAATTTTATTTGTAACGAACAACCATTTGGAAAAAAGAAGTAAGTAAATTAAAATCACATAGCAAAGGTTTGCAGCCGACAGCGGGGTAAGCCCGTATCTAATGCTACTAAAATTTGGATTACAAAAGACGGAAAATGTTCCCTTGCAAACAATAATTCAAAAATTCCGCTTGTTATCTTAAACAAATTAATGCGTGTAATAGAAGCCAGAAGTTTTGAAATTATAAAAAAATGGGAGGAATATTTTCATACAATACAGTTTTATTGTTAATCCTAATCCAAAAATTTTTCTATTAAGCTTTGTTCTATGACTTTTTTCCCGAGTAAGGTGATTGCTTGTTTGGGGCAATTATTCACGCATCTATAACACATTGTACATTGGTTGTTTTGTTCGATTGTGCCGGCGGAGATTTTTATGTTTTTCATTGGACATAGTTTTTCGCACTTGCCGCATAATACGCATTTGTTTTTATTTGTTCGCAGTTTGCTTCGAGGGAATGAAGCGACTTTCATTCCCCCAAAAAATTTATTTTTTTACTTGATGCGGCTTATCATCCAGCGGTCTTTTGCAACCATTTTTCTTCGCAATATGTCTTATTATCATCTTCTGCAACCAATTGGTACAATTAAACAGACAAATCTCTTTTTTGGAAAAATACTCAGGAGCTGCAAATTTATTCACTTCTTCTTTATCAAAAGTTCCCTTCTGTGCAAAAGAAAGTCCCATTTTTTCGTAATGTGCCACCATTTTATTTGCTTGTTTTTCCGGCAACCAAGCCGGTGCAAAATTGTTACCTTTTATCAGTGTTCCGTTATATTCACAATTAAAATATGACGGTAATATTTCCAAATATGCTTCCCCGCATCGAAGCTGACTGGCTTCGGCAAAACCACATTGCAGGATAAATGACATTTTCGTTCCGGCTTCTTTTTTCGGTTGCAACGTTTCTAAGAATTCCAGCATAATTCCCGGAATATTCTCTACATACAAAGGTATTGCAAATAAAATATTACTATTCTTTTCATATGCTTCTTTCGCACTTTCCCATTGTTTTCTATCTGATAAATGCCAAACTTCTGCGGTGTTTCCGCCTTTTTCAAAACCTTTCAAAAATGTACGGATAATTCGTGCTGTATTACTTTTAGCCTCTACACGAGGGCTTGCGTTAATGATTGCTAAATGCATGACAGAATCCCCCTTCCTTCTTCTAATGAATATACACCGAGAGAAGTTCCGAACAAATTAAGTGTAGTTCTCTCCATCCATTTTTCAAGATATGCATGTTCTGCTTTTCCCGTATAAATGATTCCCATCTGCGGATGAATATCATAACGCGGTACATGTCGCATTTGACCGTCTACAAATTGTATATACATAGTTGCAGTCGGCAAAATCCTGTCCAGCAAATCTTTTGTCTGATAAGATACAACTTTGTATCTGTAATAAAAACGATTTTCTCATGTTGCAAAATCTTTTTAAAAATAATCTCATAGTCGTCCTTAATCGTGCAGATTCCCGGAGTCTTCAACCAGCAGTAATTGCAACCGATACAATGTGATATTTTCATATCTTTTGTACAAACAACCTCGCTGCCCTCAGACCTCGCACATATCTGATTTTGTAATTCTAAAACTTCATCGTTGTATTCAGATAAAGTATTCAATACAAGTACACTCATACTCAGTTCTCCTTTTTCGTTCATTCTAATTAAACGGTTCGTTATGTCTACATAAATTCAAATTTATCTGACTATTGAACAATTTTTTTTTATTACCGCAACGGCGTTTTTTTGTAGCTCGGTTTCCGATTCCGCTGAAAAATTTTTCTGTCATATTTTTTCCATCAACCAGTCCAAGGCATTTTTACGGATAATGATTATTTCAAAAACAATTATATCAAAAAAAGGCAGAATAAATCTGCCCTAATGATTTTCTCAACTCGTGGGAGGAAATCTAACCCCAAACCAAGCAGTTATCTTATCGATAACCGCCGTCTAAAAAAATAATATTAACAATATAATAGAAAAACTAAAAAAGTTCATTTTTTCACAAACTTTTTCCCGAATTAGATTTTTAATGTCCCATAATGTAGAAAATATCCATCACGGCAACAAGTAAACCTAAGCTCATCAGCAACATCAACGCTGCAAAGTTCAATACATATACGTAACGCATTTTTACCGGTTTACGCATAACCATTTCTACCACACTCATGACGATATAGCCGCCGTCAAGTGCCGGAAGAGGCAACAAATTAAAAAACGCCAATGCCAATGAAATATTCGCCAATACTAAAAAGAAATTTCGCAATCCTTCCCAAAAACTGTTTGAAAATCCCGCGTCTGCAATATTTTTCATCAAATAGCCGATTTTTATAGGCCCGCCGACTTGCTCGCTTATATCACCTTTCGGTTTTGCTATTAACGCATAAGTTGATAATGCCGTAAGTTTTATCAGTTTATTACTTTCTCCAAAACTTTCTCCCAATGCAGCAAACCAATTCTTTCCTTTTACATCCCGGATTTCGTAGTAATACGGAAGAAAAACATTTTTTTGCTCAAAGTCATTTATATCTACATTTACATCAAATTCCGCATCGCCACGCAGCACTGTCAATGTTCCGCTCGATTTAGTTTCCCATAAATTCATCAAATAACGTTCCACAAGCACGGTAGAAATCAAATCTCTTTTCCCGCCGACAGCCGTAATTTTATCACCGTTTTGTAAGTTTAAAAATTTTGCCAGCTCAGACTCATCTCGTTGGTCGATTATCGGCTCTTGATAAAAATAAACGCCCAACAGCGGTCGCATTGTATTTTTGTCCCATTCCGGCGTAACTTGAAATTCTAATTTTTCGCCGTTACGGTCTACGACTACTTCCAGTTTTGAACGTGTGCCGGCTAACATCATCTGTTCCGACAACTGACTGAACGACTCAATAGGATGATTATTTACACGAATAATTTTATCGCCGGAAAGTAAGCCGGCACTTTTTGCCGCAGATGCAGTCGCCTCTGTACGTCCTACATCATCGGATAATAAGATTTTATTCGGGATAATCACTTCTTTTCGTGCTCCGACAAACACCAAAGAAAATAAAATGATTGCAAACAGGTAATTCATAAACGGACCGGCAAATGCAACCAACAAACGTTTAAACGGATGTACTCCGAAGAAACTGTCAAAGTCTCTTAATTTTCGCAAATTCATAGACTTATAAACCATGTTTATAAAATCCTTGCGTTCTTTCGTATTCGCAAATCCGTCATCGCTTAAATAATATTCAAACTTACAACCGCCGAAAGCTTCGAGATATTCCAATGAAACAAAAATATCTTTGTCACTTAAATCTTCTTTCAATACAAAAGTATCACCGTCTTTTTCATAACAATCAAACAAACATTCTGCATCAGGTCTGTTTTCTTTGTCCGCTGTCAGTTCCATAAATCTTGCTGCCACGATTGTTTTCGGCGGCATTTTTTTATAATATTTTGCCAGTTCTTTATCTGAAAGCTTGTTTTTTAATACTTTCGAAAGTATATCAAACTTTTCTTGTGTCAACATTTCAGGCAAATCATCTTTAAGTGCATCTTGCTTAAATTGACAAAATCCACCCATCGGAATTGCTCCGATTTGATAAAGCGTGTCACCTTTTTTAAATCCAAAAACTTTAGGTCCCATCCCGATAGAAAAACATTCTACTTTTACGCCAAATAATTTTGCCACGAGAAAATGTCCCAACTCATGAATAAACACAAGGAAACCAAATCCAAGAATTGCTAATAATAAAGAAAACAAATTATTCTCCTTTTAGGTTGGTTATAGCTTTTGAAGCAATATCACATGAAAATAAGTCTATTTTTAGTAAATCATCAACACTATTTATTTCATCTTGAAGATTTTCTTTTTCTAACAGTTCGAGTGATTTTTCCATTCCTTTTTCAATTTGCAGGAATGAAATCTGTCCTGCTAAAAATTGCATTACCAAATACTCATTTACATTATTGAAGAATGCAGGATAAACTCCACCTTTTTTACCGCATTGAATCGCAAAATCCAACATTCTGAATTTTTGCATATCTATCGGCAAAAACTCCAATGTCAGACCGTTAAAGAAATTTAATCTGCTGTAATTATTTTCTATTACATCCGGATAAGAAAAAGCATTTTGTATAGGAATTGCCATATCTTTAGGCCCAAGTTGTGCGTAGATTTCGCCGTCAATCATTTCTACCATTGAATGAATTAGCGATTGCGGATGAACAACAACATTGATTTTTTCGTAAGGCATAGAAAAAAGATAGTGAGCTTCGATTACTTCCAGCCCTTTATTTGCCATAGTAGCGGAGTCAATCGAAATTTTCTGTCCCATACTCCAAGTCGGATGTTTTAATGCGTCTGCCGGAGTGATTTTATTCCAAGTACTTTTGTCTGTATTCAGAAACGGTCCGCCGGATGCCGTGATATGAATATTTCTTATAAGATTTGACGGTTTATCTTTCAGTAATGAAAAAATAGCCGAATGCTCTGAATCTACCGGAATAATTTTACAACCATTTTTAGCGGCTTCATTAAAAAGTAAATCCCCGGCACAAACAACGCTTTCTTTATTTGCCAGTGCCAATTCTTTACAATGTCCAAATACTTTAAACGAAAGAGCCACTCCGGCCTTTCCTGCAACCGCATTCAGGACAGAATCTACCTTTTCGTTGCAAAGTTTTTCCATTCCGTCATTTCCGCTGTAAATCGTGATTCCGTCGCACTCAATGGAAGTTTTACCTGTCTGATTAAAAAAATATTCTCCGTCTGCACAAACCGCATAGTCCGGACGATATTTTTTTACTACCTCACACAGTTTGTCCAACTGTCTGTTTGCCGACACTGCACGAAGATGAAAACGGTCACTGTGATTATCTAAAACCTTTAACGCTGATGTTCCTATAGAACCGGTAACACCCAAGATTGTGATACTTTTCATTTTTTAGCCTGCAATAAATGAAAAATAAACTTGCAATATTACAAAATAAATAGGCAATAAGTACAACAATGTATCAACAGAATCTAAGACTCCGCCGCGTCCCATTATCACATGACCGGAATCTTTTACATTGACACTGCGTTTTACGACAGACTCTACCAAATCTCCAATCGGTACTAAAAAACCGCTTAATACCGGAAACAAGAAATAAAAGGCTACAGGCATTTGTGATAAATATTTGTGAAACAATCCGTAATAAACACCGACAAACGCAAAAGTTGTCAAATATCCGCCGATATAGCCGGCTAATGATTTATTCGGACTAGCCGCAATTCCCAATTTCTTTTTTCTTCCGAATGTCATTCCGAAAACATACGCAAAAATATCGTTTACCCAAATACAAATCGTAAGAAATATCACCAACATTGCCGAAAACTGCGTACCTTGAGATTTTACACAATAAAAAATCGGTACATTCGGAACGTCTGCAAGCTTATTTACCGGGTCGATGTTCAACAAAAACGGAAGCACAAACGACGGAATCCCGATATATAAAATACCGAACAATGTATATGCAATTTTTTCAAATGAGACTGTCAAATCTTTTGCAAAAATATCACGTGCATATATAAAAGATAAAAGTGAAATCAAGAAAAGAAAAAATAACGGCAAAGCTTGCGGATATGAATGAATTGAAAAGTAATTGTTTGCATAAATATAAGCAAATATATAAATCAGCAGATTCACCCCGGGTATAAAATGTCGATTAACTTTTATACCTTTATTGAAGATGAGTGAATTTATTTCAAAGCTCCCAAGATATGTAATCACAAAACCAAAAATCAGCACCAAAAAAATATGACTTTTTAACGGGAAAAATAAACTTAAAAAAACCACAGGAACTGTTATTGTAGTCAAAAGCATTCGCTTAAATAAATTACTTTGGAAAAACTCTTTTAGCATTTATAACTCCTCCAGACAAATCCATAGAAAATTCTATTCCTGACTTCACACTCCACCGAATCGACGTTCCCGGTGATAAAAAGAGTCTATTGCTTTATCAATTTCTTCTTTACTCATATCCGGCCACAATGTATCTGTCACATAAAATTCTGAATACGCAGCCTGATATAAAAAATAATTACTTATGCGAAATTCTCCGCTGGTTCGTACAATCAAATCCGGATCAGGATAATCTGAAGTTAAAAGATATTTGCGTATTTCTTTTTCGTCTATATTGGTGACCTTATCAGTCAACATTCGATTTACAGCTTGTACAATATCATATTGGCCGGAATAGTTAAACACCAATAAAACTGTAACAGACTTAAAATCTTTACTGTCATTTTCTATTTCTTCTATAGCATTACGCACTTCCGTCGGTATTCCGTTTTTATCACCGATATGGATAATGCGAATCTGATTATCAATATAAAATTGAAAATCGTTTTTAAAATGGTCGATAATCAGCTTCATTAAAAATGAAACTTCATCATCCGGGCGTTTCCAATTTTCCTTTGAAAAAGTATAAAGAGAAACAAAAGGTATTCCGTGACTTTTTGCATGCAGAATTACTTCTTTTGCCTTTTTCACGCCTTCTTTATGCCCGAAAGTTCTGGGCAACAAGCGTTTTTTCGCCCATCGCCCATTACCGTCCATTATAAAAGAAATATGTTCCAGTTTTTTTTCTTTAGAACTCAAGGATTTCTTTTTCCTTTTTCTCGAAAATTTTTGTTATTTCATCGATAAATTTATCTGTAAGTTTTTGAACATCATCAAGACCTTTCTTTTCCTGATCTTCAGCGATTTCATGGTCTTTCAACATTTTTTTTAGTTGTTCATTTGCATCTCGACGTAAGTTTCTGATAGCAACTTTTGCCTGTTCTGCAATTTGTTTTGCATTTTTTGCCAATTCTACACGTGTTTCTTTTGTCAACGGTGCAATTGTAATTCTAATAATACTTCCGTCATTGTTTGGGTTAAATCCCAATTCTGCTTTCAAAATAGCTTTTTCTATAGGAGCAAGCATATTTTTTTCCCATGGGGAAATTGTAATCAAACGAGCTTCCGGTACACTTATCTGTGCCACCTGATTAATCGGTGTCGGTGTCCCGTAATAATCAACCATTACTTTGTCAAAAACAGCAGTTGAAGCTCTGCCGGTTCTTACTTTTTTTAATTCTTCTTGGTATGCCGCAATAGCTTTAGCAGCTTTATCATTAAACTGATTTTTTACATCATCTAACATTTATTACTCCTTTTTATTCGACAACAGTTCCTATTTGCTCACCACGACAAACAGCTTCTAAATTGCCTTTTTGTGTCATATCATAAACAAGAAGTTTCATTTTATTCTTTGCGAGTAATTGAATCGCCGTCAAATCTAAAACTTCTAACTTTTTTTCAATAATTTCATTGTATGAGACTCTTTCATAACGTGTCGCATCCGGATTTTTCATCGGATCGCTGTCATAAACGCCGTCTACTTTTGTTGCTTTTGCTAAATAATCTGCTTTTATCTGCAAACTACGCAACGCTGCCGTCATATCGGTAGAAAAATACGGACTACCTATACCGCCGGCAAAAACAACAACTCCCCCTTCTTTAAACTGTCGTTCAACAACATCAGCATTAAAAAGAGGTGCAATTCCGTCAATCTGAACTCCGGATTGCAGAATTGCATTTACACCGTTACCTCTTAAACGCTCCACAAGTGCAAGAGCATTAATCACCGTTGCCATCATCCCCATGCTGTCACCCAGCAAGCGATCATAATTACGAATATTCAAATCGGGCGTTGCTCCGCGAAAAATATTTCCTCCGCCGATAACAAATCCTAATTGTGCATTCGTATTTTTTACAGCACCGGCAATTTCAGAACAGATAGAATCAACTACCGTCCAATCTATACCGGCCTGAAGAGATCCTTTCAGGACCTCTCCAGATAATTTTACCAGTATTCTAGACAAGATTATTCTCCAACATTAAAACGAATAAAGTTTACAACTTTAACTTCAGTTCCTAAAGTTTTAGATGTATTTTCTACGTATTGTTTAACAGACATCTTATCGTCTTTGATATATTTTTGTTCCATCAAACAAATTTCAGATTTGTATTTTGAAAGTTTTCCGTTAAGAATGTTTTCAAGAATGTTAGCAGGTTTGTTTTCGCCTTCCATTTGTTTTGCAAAAATAGCTTTTTGTTCAGCCAAGTCTGCTTCAGGAACATCATCACCAATCAAATACATAGGTGCATTTGCAGCTACATGCAATGCAATGTTTTTAGCCATATCAGCAAATTCTGCTTTTTCAGCAACTGCTTTATCAGCCATTTCATAAACAACAACAACACCGATTTGGTTGTTACCGTGAATGTAAGTAGAAACATACTGATTATCAGCAACGTTTAAGCATTTCAATTTTTTAACATTAACGTTTTCTTTTGTAATCTGTGCAATGTGCTGTAAATCTTCTTTATAATCATCAGCGTTTTCAGAACCTTTATCGATGATTTTTCCTACAAGCTCATTACAAGCATCTTTAAACTGTGCATTGTTAGCAACAAAGTCTGTTTCACATGCAACTAAAGCAATTGCAACTTTTCCGTCTTTTGTTCCTACGTAAACACCACCTTCTTTAGTTTCACGGTCACTTCTTTTCTTTGCATCAGCTAATCCTTTTTCTTTCAAAATTTTCATAGCTTCGTCAATATTTCCGTTTGCTGCTTCCAATGCTTTTTTACAATCAAGCATTCCGGCATTAGTAAGATCTCTTAATTCTTTTACTTGCTGCATTGATACTGCCATTTTTTACTCCTTATTCTTCATCATTTGATTCATTTTCTTTTTTTTCTGGAACAACACTGTTCATATCAACAGGTTCTTCTTCTACAATTACTAATTCTTCATCAGAACCTGAATCTAAACAAGCGTTTCCGATGATTTCACAGAATAAGTTAATAGCACGAATTGCATCGTCATTTCCCGGGATCGGATAATCTACAACATCCGGATTACAGTTTGTATCTACAACTGCAACTACAGGAATTCCCAATTTTTTTGCTTCTGCAATAGCGATTGTTTCTTTTTTAGAGTCAATAATGAAAAGAACGCCAGGAAGTTTTTTCATTCCTTTAATTCCGCCAAGATTTTTTTCTAATTTTTCTTTTTCTTTCTGTAATAATAATTTTTCTTTCTTTGTGATTGATTCGAAAGTACCGTCAACTTCCATTTTTTCAATTTTTGTCAAACGGTTGATTGATTGTTGAATTGTAGAGAAGTTAGTAAGCATTCCACCTAACCAGCGGTTGTTTACATAGAACTGTCCGCATCTTTCTGCTTCTCTTTGAACAGCTAATCTAGCTTGTTTTTTTGTTCCTACGAAAAGAACCGGTTTACCTTCTTTAGCAACCTTTCTGATAACTTCATAAGCTTTCTTTACTTCTACGGTTGTTTTTTGAAGGTCGATAATGTGAATCCCGTTTCTTTCAGAGAAAATATATCTCTTCATTCTAGGATCCCATCTTTTTGTTTGATGTCCGAAATGTACTCCAGACTCCAATAAACTTTTCATTGTTACTACTGCCAATTCAGTACTCCTTAAATTAAAAATATTTATCTTTATTTATCTTTTTCTAATTTTCCCGACACCACAGGCAACAGCAAAGCAATGAACGATTTATCTCAAGATTTTCCAAAGCTTCGGATACACCATTATTTCTCGTGCACTTTACCGCATGCAGTAAATGCCGGATATTTCTGCGTTACCGACTTATATAAATCGGAAACCAGATTGACGGAGAAGTCTGTATAATAACTCCAAAGGTAAACCCACGACGTTACTGTAAGACCCCTCAATTTTTTCTACAACACAGGCAAATACCCCCTGGATTGCATAGCCGCCAGCATACCCATCAAAAAGACGATTGTCAAGGTAAAAATCAATAAACTGTCTTTCTAATTCACAAAATTTCACATTAGTTACACTTTCGCCTTGATATTTTACCTTATTCTCCAAATCTAAAAGCGTTACTCCGGAATACACTTTATGCCATTGCCCCGAAAGTCGCAATATATTCTGCTCAGCCTCTTCTCGACTTTTTGGTTTGCCCAAAATCTCGCCGTCAAAATATACGACCGTATCTACACCGCAAACCCAACGGGCATCATCGAGTAACTTTGCAGCCCTTGCTTTACCTTCCGACAAGTTTCGTACATAAATTTCCGGTGACACTACATCTTGACTGTTTTCATCAAAATCTTGTGAGACCACACGAAAAGACACTCCGATACTTTCAAGTAACTCTTTTCTTCGCGGAGATGCAGACGCTAAATATAATAAGTCTTTATTTTCATTTAAATTATTTCTTAAAATCATTAATACATTCCGACACAATTATAATAAACACACTTACTTTCAATTTCTTTCAGCATTGCCTGATTTTTTTCATTTTCAGACAGTGTATCAAATTCTACAACAAACAAATATTCCCAATTCTTCATTCTCGACGGCCTGGAAGAAATATGCGTCATATTACATTCGTAATCATTGAAAATTTTTAAGATTCTATAAAGTGCACCCGGACTGTTTTGCAATGAAAACAAAATTATCGAATGTTTCGCATATTTTAAAGGTATATTTTCTCCGACAACAAAAAAACGAGTTTCGTTATTTTCTTTATCATTGATTTTTTCTTTTAAAACATTTAAGCCGTAAACATCTGACAAAATTTTTGCCCCAATTGCAGCCGTTCCGTCTTTTTCTGCAGCCATCTTAGCTCCGACAGCATTCGATTGTACTGCTATCAACTCAACGTCAGCCAAATTATTTTTCAAAAAATCACGACATTGCGACAATGACTGCGGATGTGCATAAATCGATTTTATCTTTTTTACATCAGACTCTTTTGACAATAAATTTTGCACTATTGCCAATCGAATTTCCCTATAAACCTTTAAGTTGCTGCCTATTAACAAATCAAACGTATCGTTTACCATGCCGCCGGTAGAATTTTCCGCCGGTACCACGCAATAATCTGCTTTTTTTTCAGAAAGGATATTCTCGGCATCCGAAATACGGATAAAATTCTCATTCACCAATTGCAAATCTTTATTTTCACTACAAAGTTGTAATGCCGCCAAGTGGGTAAATGCTCCTTCAGCTCCAAAATATGCAATTTTCTTACTTTCCATTTTCTATGCCCAAAATATAATCTAATGCCATTACATATCCGGCAATTCCAAATCCCATAATTTGTCCGATTGCAACAGGTGCAATAAATGAATTCTTTCGATACTCTTCACGTTTATGAATATTTGAAATATGAACCTCAATCACTTTTGCACCGACAGCAAGAATCGCATCATGCAACGCTATCGATGTATGAGTGTAAGCTCCGGGATTGAAAATAATATATTCAATCCCTTGAGTTTTTGATTGCTGAATGAAATCAATCAAACTCCCTTCGGAATTTGATTGATAACAAACTAATTCTATATTCATGCCGGAACCGGAGATTTTTTCTTTTAAAAGATTTTCAACATCTTTAAGTGTCTCACTGCCGTAAATCCCCGGTTCTCTCTGTCCCAATAAATTTAAGTTTGGACCGTTTAACAATGCTATTTTCATGCATTTTGTCCGCAGCACTTTTTATATTTTTTTCCGCTTCCGCACGGACACAATTCATTTCTTCCGATTTTAGCAGAATTTACAATCGTTGTACCGCGATTTGCATTAGCAGCTTGCTTCATGTTTCCGGAGAACGTACTGTAAGTATCATGTGCCATTGTATAAGAAGATTCTGATGTTTGCGGTGCTGAAACCGTTTCGATTTTAATACGGAAAATTTGATTGATTACACGAGAACTGATTGTATCAATCAACGCATCAAACATGTTACTTCCTTCAATTTTGTATTCAACAAGAGGATTCTTTTGTGAATAAGAACGTAAATAAACCGCTTCACGCAATTGTTCCATATTCTCAATATGACTCTGCCACAATTTATCTATCAGATACAAATACAATTCTTTAAGCTTTCCGTTTAAATAATCGTGATCTAAGACCTTATCTTTTTGATCCAATTCTTCTTTCAAAATATCAGCTAATGCTTTTTTCAATGCATCGGGAGCAGACAAATGGTCTCGAAGTTGTAAATTCAAGTCTAAGAAAAATGTTTCTTTTAAATCTTTTAAAAGAACGGTAAAAGCTTCTTTTCCCAAATGCTTGATGTTACCGAAATAATCATCAGCAAACGAATCCGAATATTCACAAGAACTTTGATATACACGCTCAATTATATTTTTATCAACCAACAATTCATCACGTTTTTTGTAAATATAATTTCTTTGAGTATTCATTACATCATCATAATCAAGCAAATGCTTTCTGATTTCAAAGTTACGCATTTCAACTTTTTTCTGAGCCTTTTCAATCGCTCCGGTTATCCACTTATGTTCAATATTTTCGCCTTCTTCCATTCCCAGTTTAGAAAGCATTCCTTGAATACGTTCACCGCCGAACAATCTCATAAGGTTATCTTCTAATGAAATGTAAAAACGGCTTCTACCCGGGTCTCCCTGTCGACCGGAACGTCCACGCAACTGATTGTCAATACGACGAGATTCATGACGTTCTGTACCTAAAATATACAAACCGCCGATTTTTTTAACTTCTTCATGTTCTTCTATCCAGTCATAAACCGATTGTAAGATTT
>JAXJQT010000254.1:0-2492 GCA_036311025.1 Spirochaetota bacterium | reverse complement strand
TCTTGCAATCAAATTATCTACGTCTACATTTACACAGTCAAATCGTGCATAATATTTATTTCCGTTCTGAAACGGATTAGTATATAATGTTATATTTCCGTTTCCGCCGATATCGTTAAAAATAATATTTGTTGTATTGCTCATTCTAAACACCTCATTAGTTTAATATAAAGTCTGATTTTCTTACCGAAGAGAGCTTGCTTCGATAAGAAGCGTTAAAATTTTCTCATGATTGTAAACACAAGAAAATCCGATTGACTGACAGCAATAAACAAAGATATATTTTAAAAACCACTTTAAAATTGACATCCTTGTTGTATGTCTGTACAGCCTTTAAAAATTGCATTAAGAAAAACAAACCTATTGCTTTTCCGCTGTTTTTAAAGGTTTATTATTTTTACCCGGACAATAGCATCACCTCCGTTTGTATATTTCAAGATTCCCACAGGAAACCTTGTTTGTCATAAAGGAAAATTTGCGTATTTTATGCAAATATCCCATGTTGACTATTGATAAGTCGAATTCCCCCAAAGAGACAATAATTGCCCTATCCGGAGTTCCGGCTTATTTTTGTGTAATTATGTTTGTTCTAAAATTTCTTAAATTAAATAATAAAATCTGACATGTATAATGTCGCTTCGAAATCACGACATCATTTAAAATTTGATATGTTATAATGCCGCTTAAAACCACGACATCATTTAAAATTAAAATTAAGTTTATTAATGCCACTCTAAAAATCGTGACATCATTTAAATTTGATATGTTATGCTTTAGTTTATTTTTGTCCCGCATAAAACTGCGATATTTACAATTTTTGTTATAAGACAAATTCTTAACATCCATTCTACTTTATACCTCTTATAAAAACCCCCATATATATGAACTAACGTAGACCAATATAATAACGACAAAAACAAAAGGCAAGAAAAAAAAATCATTTTTTTGAAAAAAAATTAGTCAGCATTCGCCACTGCCCGAACGATGTGTTTTAGCTGTGGTGAGTACGTGAAACGTACGAACGGAGTATTTCCGATAGGAAATACCAAGCAAAGCTAGCCCGAACGATGTGTTTTAGCTAGCGCGAACGATGTGTTTTAGCCAGCTTGAACGATGTGTTTTAGCTAGCTCGAACGATGTGTTTTAGCTAGCTCGAACGATGTGTTTTAGCTAGCTCGAATGATGTGTTTAAGCAAAAAATTATAAAAAATATTTTCCGGTATCGTTATTTGAGACGGTAGGTGTGGTAGAATAATGTTATGAAATAACAGATTTTGTGATAGAATGGATATATATATGAGGAATAAGGGAAAAATATGAGTAAACTTCATAATGAAAAAACACGAGTTCAAATGCCTGCAATGGTTCATCTTACACGGTTAGGTTATCAATATATTGGAAAAATGTATGAAGAAAACATAGGAAACATCTTTGATTCTGATACTAATATTCTTATTAAGAATTTCCGTTCTGCTTTTGAGCGATTAAACCCTACAAAAAAAGAAGATTGGCAATCTGTTTTTAATGATATTCAAAAAGAGTTAAATGATGACGATTTAGGTAAGCAGTTTTATGAAAGACTAACTTCAGTTTCTCCATATAAATTAATTGATTTTGAAAATCCTAAAAATAACGATTATTACTGTACTGCAGAATTTACCTGTCGAAATGGGGAAGATGAATTTCGCCCTGATATTACTCTTTTTATAAATGGGCTTCCTTTAGTTTTTATTGAAGTAAAGAAAACAAATAATATTGGCGGAATAGTTGCAGAAGCTAATAGAATGACTTTTGACCGTTTCCCAAATAAAAAGTTCCGTCGATTTATTAATATTACGCAATTAATGATTTTTTCAAACAATATGGAATATTCTGCAAAAAATGGAATTACTCCAATTGAAGGTGCTTTTTACTGTACTGGTAGCCGAAACAAAGCATTTTTCAATTGTTTTAGAGAAGATAATTATTTTTCACAATTAATCCCACTGTTCAATGCAAATTATCCTTATAAAGAAATTAATGAGCAGATTGAAAAACAAATTCTTTCTGATTTTAATTGTCAGGTAATAAAACAATCTCCCGAATATCAAACAAACTTAGATACATATACGCCAACAAATAGAATCATTACTTCTATGTGTAGTCCAGAAAGATTGCTTTTTATTTTAAAGTATGGAATTGCTTACGTAAAATCTGAACGTGAAGTTGATGGAAAAATCGAAGTTACAGACCAAAAACACATTATGCGTTATCAACAAATGTTTGCAGCACTTTCTATTAGAAATGCTTTGAAAGAAGGCAGAAAATCCGGAATTGTTTGGCACACACAAGGTTCAGGGAAAACAGCTCTTTCTTATTATTTGACAAAAAATTCTTACAGATTATTATGCAAATCAAAATAAAGTTACTAAGTTTTATTTTATTGTAGACCGTCTTGATTTACTTGAACAGGCAAAACAGGAATTTGAAGCTCGTGGATTAAGTATAAATAC
>JAXJQT010000253.1:0-1562 GCA_036311025.1 Spirochaetota bacterium | reverse complement strand
GTCTCATAAAAATCATACACACATTTCCAGTAATATTCATGAACTTTTTCCGAACTGCCGCTTCCTTCTACAGATGGATAATAACTATCATCATTTTTACTTTCTGCATAAAACCATGTTAATAAATAATTTTTCATATTATTCCTCATCATTTTCTGTCTTGTAATATTCTTAATACAGACTATTTATTTTCCATAAATTATTCAAGTCACAATCTGAATATCTATAGAATATATCATAATTATAAAAAATAAAACTTTAAGATTTCACGCAAATTATTGTCAAATTAAATTATTTAATCGCACCGAAACCGCACTTTGATTTGCATTCACCGCAACGAATACATTCTCTGTCGTTGATTTCTTTTGTATCCATTTTGCAAGAATTCACGCAGGCGTTGCAGTGAGTACATTTTGTTTTGTCAACTTTGATTCCGAAAACAGCTTTCTTGTTAAAAAATGAATAAATCGCCCCCAACGGACAAAAAAAATCTGCAAAACGGGCGGTACATAAAAAACGCCCACAAAATAAAAATACCGTATGTGTAAAACAAAACATACGGTATTTTTTTATTTAAAGTATTTCTACTTCATTATTTTCTCAATTAATTTCAAATACATCTTTTTAATTTTTCTAAAATTGCAGTTATGATTTATCATAAAAACTTTATTAAGATATTTTATTAAGTCACTTTGTGTTCTGTTCTTTTTCTGCAGCCATTTAAAAACAGAACCAAAAGCATATTTTTTTTCTGCCGGTAAATGCCATATTGTTAATTGTTTATCCTCGGGAATTGCATTATCATATTTTATAGAAGTCCAAATTCTTTTTATATATTGATTTCCGTCAGATTTTCTCATTCCCAATTTATAATAAATCAAACTTAAGAAATGAGCTTCTTCATTCAATTTTATATCTTTCTTCAAATATTTCTCAAAATTGCAATCCCACAATTTTTTATAAGTCTCTAATATTTCCGGTATTATTTTGCTGTTTAACGCAATAAATTCGCCGCCGTAATAACTAAGTTCCGCCGCTGATTCCGAAAAGAATTCTTCATATAATTTTCGCATTTGCTTTATGGATATTCCATTTATATTATGTTCCAGGCTATAACCGTAATTGTATGTGACAACAGAATTTCTTTCTATATTTTCAAATACCGGATTCAACGAATAGCGAATTAAACAATCTGAATCTAATATCAAATAATTTCCCTCTGCTGCCTTACAATAATCAAGCACATCAAAAAGATAAAATTGATTTCTCCAGGAACCATGCCAATCTTTAGGAGTTTTATTTGTTAATTCCAGTTTGATAACTTCTATATTGCTCTCGCTGAAATATTTTTCAAAGTTTATTCCGCCAATATTTTCGGGAAGCTTTTCTACATTAGTAAAAAACATCAAGTTCACTGTATTTAAATCTTGCGTAATTTTAGCTGTCTCATAAAAATCATACACACATTTCCAGTAATATTCATGAACTTTTTCCGAACTGCCGCTTCCTTCTACAGATGGATAATAACTATCATCATTTTTACTTTCTGCATAAAACCATGT
>JAXJQT010000252.1:0-2540 GCA_036311025.1 Spirochaetota bacterium | reverse complement strand
CGGTCGTTGGTGGTTATTAGGTGGTAGTAGTTTGTTATTTTAAGGAGTTTTTTATGGATTGGGTAGATGAAGTATTAATGCTGTTGGGAAAACCGGGTGGAACATTAGTTGATTTTTTTAAATTTATTTATGGAGATAGGTGGTAGTTTTTTGAAGGATTGCGGAACAGACTTGTGTTTATCAAGAAAATGTCTGGTTTGTTCCGTGATTCTGTGAAAATAAAGATATTTATAAAAAGAAGAATCGTGTAATAAAAAAATAATTTAAAATTAAGCAATTTTAAGGAGTGAAAAAAGAATGAGTAAAACAATTTTATGTGATGTGCCTATGCAAAAAATAGAAACTGTGTCTTACGGCGGAACCGGAAATGCAGAAATAAAATATGCAGGAAAAGTAATTTATCCGATTAATGCAGTACTGGCAGACAGAATGAAAAAAGAAGATGATATAAAGATAATCTTACTGAAAACAAAATCAATTAAAGATGATTTACAAGGAAATTTAGTTGAGAATACAAGAAAGTTTAAGGAAGAATTAGAATGTATTAACAGTAAAATCGGTGCGAAGATTTCATACGTAGAGATTGAGTCTGAATTTGAAGAAACAAGAGAAGTTCTTGAAAGAATGTTGACTGATATACTTGAGAATATTGATGATAAGACATCAATATTGGCAGATATTACTTACGGACCAAAACCACATCAAATGATAGTAATGACTGCTTTAGCTTTTGCTGATAAGTTCTTTAAAGCTAATATTGATACTATTGTTTATGGCAAAGTCGACATGATAAGAAATAAAGAAAAATACAATGATGAACGAACTCACCCGGAAAATCCGGAATTGTATGATGTGTCATTCCTTTATTATTTAACTAATTTAACAAAAATGATTGATGTTCCATCTCGTGAAATGGCAATGAGTCTTTTAAAGAAATTTTTAGATTAATTACTTTTTTTTAAATAAAAGGGGAAATATGGATAATTCTAAAGATGAAATTATAGAAAGAGAAGCTGAAGAAAGAATTAATTCTTTAGCTGACGAAGTTTTTGAATTAGGTGAATTCTTTTATTCTGAGAAAGGAAAGAAAGAACATTCTGTTTTATGGCAAAATAAATACAAAGATATTTTCTCAAAAATATTCTGTATAAAATACGTTAATAAAGAATATAAAAAATACATTGAGATGTTTAATCCTGTATATTTTAAAAAAGATAAATCGGAATTAAAAATAAATCCTATTAAATCTGAATCGAAGAAAAAGTATCAAGTAGAATATACTAATTACTCTATATTTGATGCGATTGAAGATTGTTTGCGAACCAGTCTTGAAACTTATGACAAGTCAAAGGGAGTATTTATTAATTTTTTTAAAAGTAATTTTAGTGGGTATTTGAAAAAACTCTATTCTAAGAATGACAAGGGGGAAAGAAAAAGAGAAATTACGGACGAGGAAGAAGATGAAACAAATGAAATATATAAAGATTCTGAAAGCAGTGTAGGAGCTGAAACCTCTATCGAAAATAAAGTAAACCTAAAGCTTACTAAGGAAAAGTATTTAAGAGAAATAGAAACTGTATACGGAACACTACAAAAAAGACAACAGGGAGCTTTTTCTGCGTGGATGACGCTATCTTTATTTCAAAATTACAAAAAGGCTGAGGAGATTGAGAAATATAAGGAATATCTTTTTTGGAGTGAAGAAATATTTGAATATTGTATAGCCAAATCTAATGAATATTCAGAAGCCTGCAAAGGTAAAGAGAATATAAAAAAAGTAACACGAAGAGACATAGCAGAAAAAATAGGTTTAAGTGAGAATGATTTTTCACAAAGAATTAGTAGATTTGAAGAGAAATTAAATGCTTTAAGAGAGGATTGGAAACAGTATAAAATTTCTTAAAACGAGAGATATAGATACAAAAGCATAAAGAAAATAGGAGGATTTTATGTCAAAAGCTTATTGTTTATTAAATCACGCACTTACGGAAAATCAAATTAATGAATTGAAAGAAAAGTTTGCTGTCGATGAAATTATTTATCCGTCACAGCAGTTGTCCGGCAAATGGTCACAGATTCCTACGATAGAAAACTTAGATAAATCAGTACTTGATTCGGTAACGGCTTGGCTTGCCGGTGCAGAAGAAAATGATGTGTTGATTGTGCAGGGCGAATTCGGTTCGACGTTTGCAATTGTAGATTTTGCATTGAAAAAAGGATTGATTGCAGTCCATGCGGTGACACAGCGTATAGCAACAGAAAGCCGTGACGGCGAAAAGGTCAGCCGAAGTTACATTTTTGAACATGTATGCTTTAGAAGATATAAATATTTTAATCAGGTATAAAATATGGCTGCAATTTATATGTTGTCCGATTACGGTAAGTTGGGAAAAAGAGATGAAACGCTTGTATTTTCACAACCTGACGGAAATACGACAATTTTGTTTCCTTACAAAACGCAGCAGTTGATATTGATGGGAAATATTTCTATCAGCGGCGAGGCTTTGCGACTTTTGGCAAAATACGAAATCCCTACGGTG
>JAXJQT010000251.1:0-2713 GCA_036311025.1 Spirochaetota bacterium | reverse complement strand
GATTTGTGACGTGATAATAAACGCCGTTTTTTATGATTCTTTTTTGTGACATAGTAACCTCGTGAAAAATAATTTTTATTCACTTGCGTTAGATAGGCGAAACGGCGTATTGCTTGGTAATTTACTATTTCTTTACGTGTGAGAATGTGCAAAGATAGGATACAGGTCTGGGCATGAGAAAATAGGAAAAACAAAAAAAGTTACAAAGAAAAAATTGCCCAGACCTATATCCCGAAACAGAATCGAGGTCTGGGCAGAATATAAAAACCAAGTTTTACTCTTAAGGAAAAATTTTCTAATCCGATAGTGGTAATAGAGAATTATTTAAGGAGCATAAAATGATAATTCACGGAGGAAGTTCGGCAAAATCTATCGATATTATGCAAATGGCAATGGGAGCGGCAAGTAAACGTTCCAGTGTAATAATGAATAATATTGCTAATGCAACTACACCGAATTATAAAAGACAGGACATTACTTTTCAGGCACAGTTACAACGAGCTTTGCGAAGTGAAAAAGAAGAAGCTAACAGTGCCCCTATGGTGACTACGGATTCACGCCATATTCCGCTTACACGTGCACAAGACTATCGCAGTGTAAAAGCGAAAAAAATTACGGAGTTCAATACTTACCAAAACAATGACGGAAATTCCGTAGATATAGACAAAGAAATGTTAGAGCATTCAAAAAATACTATGTATTACAATGCTTTGGCACAAAGAACAGCAAAAGAATTTAACAAATTGAAATTTATTTTAAGAGGATAAGGAGAATAATCTATGGGAATTTTTTCTTCAATGGATATTGCCGGAACAGGTCTTTCGGCACAGCGTGTTCGCATGGATATAATCAGTAATAATATAGCAAATGCAAATACAACTCGTACTCCGGACGGAAGTGCTTTTCGTCGAAGTATGGCAATTTTGCGTCCCAGAAATGATGAACGTGTATATCGTTCGCCGCTTTTACCGGAAAGCTTACAGACACCGGGATGCAGCGGAGTAAAAGTTGTTGAAATAAAAGAAGATACGGCACCGCTTAGAATGGTTTATGACCCGTCTCATCCGGATGCGATTAAGAGCGGCCCGAAAAAAGGATATGTAGAATATCCTAATGTAAATATGGTTACGGAAATGGTTGATATGATAAGTGCTTCAAGAGCTTACGAAGCAAATATATCTTCCATTCAAAATGAAAAAAATATGTTTTTTAAAGCATTGGAAATTGGCAAATAAGTAAAAAAATAAAGAAAAATAAGATTATTTTTTTTATTAGAATTTTTTTGTCAGGAATAGCTTGCACTAGAATTTAAACTATTATATATACTTAAAGTAACTCTGGGGGGAGGGAATGGATATACTATCAACGTCACAAGTATCAGGCGATATCGTTCGCATGAATTCTATTTATGAAAACCACATTACAGATACAAAACGTTCATCAGCTAAAGGTGAAAAAGTTGCTTCATCATTTGCAGAAATGTTTAACAAAGCAATCGGTGAAGTCAATGATTTAGAAAACAGATCTACAGCTTTGGCAACACAGCTTGCCGTAGATCCGGAAAGTGTTGATATTCACGACGTACAAATTGCAGCTGAAGAAGCAGAAATGGCAGTATTGTTTACAAAAAATATAGTAGACAAAGCAATCAGAGCATATAAAGAAATTTTAAATCTAAGATGATAACATACGGCTTCTTGCGGAAATTGGGGAGTTTCGGCAGGGAGCTTGTTAAACTTCAATATTTTTTTGGATTTTTACAAAAAAATATTGCGATTAAGCTTAACCGGTTTAATTTTTTGCCGACATAAAAAATAAGCAATTAAAAAAAATTTGGATATTTCGGGAAAACGTATTTCCAAAGGGGAGGGGAATTGTGCCTGATTTTTTAAAGAAGTGGTTGGAAAATCTTTCTAAGATATGGAAAGGTATTACAACGACACAAAAAATAATCGGCGGCGTTATAGTAGGTGCCGCAGTTATTGCAATTGTAGTTATTTTAGCTGTTTCCACATCGGGAGACGGAGTACCGCTGTTTAATAATCAGTTGGCAGAAGAAGACTTTGACAGAATTGCTACTAAGCTTTCAGAAATGAACGTAAAATACGTAGCAAAAGGAAAAAGTCAGATTTTAGTTGCCAATCAGGCGGTGAAAAATCGAACAATCATGAAACTGGCAGAAGACGGTTCCATGCCCAAAAGTCGATATTCTTTTCTTGATATTATTCAATCAAAAAATATTACAAGTTCTAAGTTTGAAAACGACATCAAAGTACGTTATGCCGTGCAAAATAGACTTGAAGAAATGCTTAAAAGTTCTGAGCTTATAGAAAAAGCTGATGTCGCATTTACAATGCCGGAAAAAAGTGTTTTTACAAAAAATGATGACCCGGTAAAAGTTGCAGTTGTACTTACGCCTAAATGGGGAATCAATTTAGCGGAACATAAACGTGAAATCAGAGGATACCAAGAATTAATCGTCAATTCTATCGACCGTGCAACGGCGGAAAATGTCGTGATTACAGATGACCGCGGTATCAAGCTTAATGATTTTGAAAATGAGAATGAAGACGTAAAACTCAAAATCACGAAAGAAAACCTAAAAATCCGTGAAAACATTATCAAAGATTATGAAAATAAATTATACAACGCTATCGTAGGACGCGGAATGGTTCCGGCAGACAGATTGTCTATTACGGTAGATGTAAAAATG
>JAXJQT010000250.1:0-8996 GCA_036311025.1 Spirochaetota bacterium | reverse complement strand
GCCTTTTCCTCTGTCCATGTAGAAAAAGGGCTTCCCGTAACTTATGTTTCCGGCGGTGGCTTGGGATGTCACCTGCTCAACGAAACCATGCAAAAAATCTTGCCTACACTGTTAGAAAAAATGAATGTCATCATCCAAACAGGAAATGCCAACGACGGCAAGGACTATTTGAATCTGTTGCGTTTCCGAGAAAGTCTGGATGAAAAACTAAAAAATCGTCTTGTCGTGTTTAACTTTATCGAAGACGTAGGAAATGTTTTTGCGATAAGCGACTTGGTAGTAGCACGCAGCGGAGCCGGCACTGTCAATGAATTGATAGCCTTAAAACTGCCGGCCGTATTTGTTCCCTTAGCAATCGCTACCGGAAACGAACAGTTTAAAAATGCCTCTATTATGAAAAAAATCGGCGGTGCTGAGATTATCGAGGAAAAAGATTTAACACCGGAAACATTATTGCAAACTGTCAACGAACTTTTTGACGGCGGTAAACTCTCTGAAATGAAAAGCAACTTGCAAAAATTAAAAAACTTTTGCGGTAACGAAAAACTTTTGAAGTTGATACTCAAAACATTGAAACTGGAAACTGCGGAGGAATAAAAAATGGTATTTTTAGGACAATTACTTTCCGGATTTATAAAAATCTACATGTTAATACTGACATTGCGTATATTCCTGTCTTGGTTCAGATTGCCGGACAATTCATTTACCAGAACACTCGGAACTTTCACCGATCCGGTTCTTGATTTATTTCGACGTATTTGTCCGCTCAGAATCGGCTTTTTCGATTTATCGCCGATGATTCCCTTACTTTTATTAAGCTTGTGCGACTCCATGGTCACTACATTGTTAATCAACGGTCGCAGTTTTTCACTCGGTTATATCTTGGAAATCATCCTTTATATAGTGCAATTTTTTGTCAATATATTCTCGTTTGTCATTGCATTTTCAGTGATAATTCTTTTGATTGTCGACATTTTCATGCCGTACAACATTATGCCGATTGTGACAATGATGAAATCTTTCATTTCGCCGTTTACTAGGTGGCTGCAACGTCATTTTTGGATAAAAAGTAATCATTCCATGCGAATCTATTACATTATAATTTTGGTAGGTGTGGCTGTGGTTTCGACACTTTTAGGCTGGGGAATAAGCTTCCTGATAGTTTTATCCCGCGGTTTTTAAATAAGGACAGTCACAAATGTTGCTCAATGCACTTTCTCATCCTGTCAGTAATCTGAAAAATTGCGGTCCGAAGCGAGCAATGTTATTGAAAAAGCTCGGAATTCTTACGGTAAAAGATTTACTTTTATTTTTTCCCAGAGCATATTCCGACCGCACGGCACTTGTTTCATTGCAAGACGCTGCAAAAAACGGAAGCGGTACCGTGCAGGTAAAAGTGATAGACCACCGACTTATCGGGAATCGCTACAAGAAGTTTTTAAAAATCATTGTTCAGGACACAAGCGGAACATTCGGTGCGTTACTTTGTTTTCACCGCAATTTTTTAAAAAACAAACTGAAGCCCGGCGACTCTTTTTTTATTACGGGAAAATTTTCAAGAAACTACAACGAGATTCAATCCTCTTCATTTGAAATCGAAACAATCGCGGAAGACGGAGAGTTTACCGGAAAAATAATGCCGGTTTATCCGCTGACCGAAGGATTAAATCAAAATATTTTGCGTAAACTTTTGCAAGATACGATAAAAGATTATTGTTCTCGATTGGAAGAAGAGCTTCCCGATTGGTGTACAAAGCATTATCATCTTTACACCGGTGCAAAAGCCATCCAAGCCATTCATTTTCCTTCGTCACGTGACGACTACTTGCAAGCTCGTCGCCGTTTGATATTCGAAGAGTTTTTTTTCCAAAAGCTTTTCCTTATCGACCGCAAAAACAAGTCTCGTCAGACAAAGAGCTTACGACCGAAAATACCGCACAGTTATCAAAAAGCCGTTATTGAGCGTTTGCCCTTTTCATTAATGCCGTACCAAAAGGACGCATTAGAGGAAATTCGCAAAAGTATGTTTTCCGAAAATGTTTTTTCTATACTGCTGCAAGCTGATGTTGGCAGCGGAAAGACGCTTGTGGCACTGTTGGCAATGCTCGATGCCGTAGAGGCCGGGTATCAAGCCGTGCTTCTTGTACCGACGGAAGTTTTGGCAACACAACATTATCGTACTATCAGAAACTTCACTCGTGATTTGTGGCTTGATACGGCTCTTTTGACCGGGAATATGTCAAAAAAAGAACGTGATAATATTTTGTCCGGGCTAAAATCCGGTGAAATAAAAATCGCAGTGGGAACTCATGCTTTGTTCAGTGCCGATGTAGAATATCGCAATCTCGGTTTTGCCGTGATAGATGAACAACATCGTTTCGGCGTAGAGCAACGTTATCAATTACTTTCCAAAGGCTCAGGCGTAGATTTACTTTTGATGACAGCAACTCCGATTCCGCAAAGTTTGGCTCAATCATTGTACGGAGATTTAGACCTTGTAACTATGCGTGGAAAAATCACCGGACGACTTCCCGTGCGTACTTGGGTAGTAGAAGACAATCCGGAAAGAATCAATTCAATGCATGCATGGATAAAAAAGACATTTGCACAAGATGACGGACGGGCAATTTTTGTTTATCCGCTGATTGAAGATACCGGAAAGTCAGATGCCAAAAATTTGCAAGACGAATCCCAAAAGCTTGCCGACATTTACAAAGATGAAGGTTGTATTTCGATACATTCCGGCACGCCCGCCGCAGAAAAAGACCAAATCATTCAAGATTTTCGTAACGGAAAAATCAGAGTATTGGCAGCGACTACAGTAGTAGAAGTAGGACTTGATGTACCGGATGCAAATATCATTGTAGTAGAAAATGCCGACCACTTCGGATTGAGTACATTGCACCAATTACGCGGGCGTGTCGGGCGAAACAGCAAACAAGGATATATGATTTTGATTCCGGGAGCGAGAGTCAGCGAACAAGGCGTACAGCGACTGGAGATTTTGCGTACAGAACACGACGGTTTTCGTATTGCCGAGCAAGACTTACAAATGCGTGGACCGGGAGACTTCATCGGGAATCGCCAATCAGGAATGTTTAATATCAAACTGGCAGACATCAAACACGATATGCAGTTACTTTTAGACAGTGCAAAAGCAGCCGAACATCTGGCTCAAGAAGACCCGACAATGGAACAAACACAGCATATCATTACAAGAGAGTCGTTTCATTTACGTATAAAAAACTACAATGAAAATATTACGACTTAATATTTGATGACTCTGAAAGTTTATTTGACTTTTATTCTGAAATGATTATAAGTACTTCAAAAAAAATCAAAACGGAGAAAATATGTTTGCTGACGGTGCAATCTTCGAAATTATAATGTTGATTTGTTTCGGCTGCTCATGGCCGGTGACAATTTTTAAAACAGTAAAATCAAAAACTGTAAAAGGAATCACGCCTGTATTTTATTACCTTGTGTTGATTGGCTATATTTCCGGTGCAATCTACAAATTATTCTATCATTTCAATTATGTATTTTTCTTATACATAATAAATATTATTACAGTCTCTACACAGCTGGGCTTGTATTATTACTACTACAAAAAAGAAAGAATCGGAGCAAACCATGCATAGACATAGCAGACAGCAAGGATTACCTGTCACGTTTACACTTATATTCTTAATGATATTGACTTTTATATTGCAAAAAGCCAATCCGACGATGTTTGTCAAATATTTTGCATTGAAAGGCGGTTTTGTCGACTTTTATCCGTGGCAGTTCATTACATACATCTTTTTAGAAAACGTATCCGGCTTTACTTTTTTCTTTAAAGCATTGATTGTTTTCATGTTTTCGTCATCATTAGAAGCCGGCTGGACATCTGCAAAGTTTTCGATTTTCTTGCTTCTTACGGTCTTACCAAAAAGTCTAATAGCTTCACTTTTTACAATCTTTGTTCCCGGACTTCCGCTGGATGCAATTCTCAACGGTGTAGACGGCTTGTTAAATCCGAATTCTCTGTTTTTATCATTGATGATAGCTTACGGTTTTTTACATCGCGAAGAGGTAATCTACCTATTTTTCATTATCCCTATAAAAATCTACGTTCTTTCAATCATTTCGATAGTATTTGCAGTCATCGGAATATTGGGAACACTGGCGACAATGGGATTACCGTTGAATATCATACTGACAATCATTCAACTTTCCGGTTACATGGGAATCTTGTGTTTTTCTAAGCAGATTTTCAATCTTGCAACTACAAGCAAAAAATATAAAGCATTCAGAAAAAAGATAATCACTCCCGACAAAGTAACATTAGAGGAAACAGAAAAGATTCTGAACGAGATTATAAATGCTGTCGGAACAGCGGAAAATATAGAGAAAAAAACAACTGTAATTGATGATACCGGTCCGCTTTGTGACCCGGTAGATTTTGACCAGCAAGATTCATATTGCAAAGAATGCCCCAAATTCAAACGGTGTTTGGAGAGAAGCAATTCTTAAAACTATAATTTATAATCAAATCGTAATATCGGCTTTCTTTGTATAATACAAGGAAAGCCTTTTTTATTCTGTCGCACTGCAATGCATATCGATAAAAGCGTATAGACAAAAAAAATCACCTTGCAAAACAAGGTGACTGTAATGAGCAAGAAAAGGGACTCGAACCCTCGGCATCGACCTTGGCAAGGTCGCACTCTACCAACTGAGTTATTCTTGCATTTGTTAAAGTTAATCGCTTTATATCATATTTATTTTTTATTTCAAGTGTTTTTTAAAAAAAATAAATCAGCATCAAGAATTCTTCAGAAACAAATCAATCAACTCTATTTTAGAAGTCGCACCGGTTTTTCTGTAAATCGCCTCTGTTATCGCTAATACTTTATCCATAGACGCCTTTGTCTTTGCTGCGATTTCTCGATATTCCAAGCCGTGCAACAACAATACGGTAACAACCTTTTCATTATTCGTAAGACCGTAAAGTAATGCTTTTTCGTCAAACTCTTTTTGAGTCATCACACTTTTTTTGTTCCCTTTTTCGCCGTTCTCTAACGGAGCAGAATTCATTTTATTATCAATAGCTTCTATATTTCGAGTTTGCGTTTGCTTAATCTTTAACCGCAACGATTCCAGCTCTTGAATAATCACATCTGCCTCTACAGGATTAATCCATTCCACCGTAGAAAATTGACGATAATTTTTCAGTTCCAGATACGACTGATGTTCATTTACAAGCATTAAAATCGGCACAGCAGAAAGAGCCGGCTGATTTTCCACGGCATAATAAATATCTTGTGCTTGTACATCGCTGCCCATCGCACAAATCAAACAAAAATATTTATCAGCAACCAACTTCTCTATTACATCTTCAGAACTCGATACAGCTACAAGATTGTATTTATCATAGAAAATATCTGAGAAAAAATACAACGAATCAGCCGAATCTGTAGCAAGCAAAACCGTCGGCAAACCTTCTTTGAAAGAAAGTACTTTCGTATCGTCATTTGCTCCTTCCGTCAAACAAGGAAATTTCAGTCGTACAATCATACCGCCGTTTTCTTGATTTTTGATTAATGACAATGTACCGCCGAGCTGTTCCGCACTTTTCTTTAATTGTATCAATCGCATTTTTTCCATATTAAGCGACTTATCCCCGGCAGAAAGTGAAAAATCTCCGCATGACAAAAATATATTTTCATTTCCGCATTCAATTTTCATATTGTACTGCGACGAACAATTTTTTGTATTGTATATAAACGTAAACAACGCCTGTATAAAGTCATCAAACTCATTAGGCTTTGCATAAAGAAAGATTTCCTCTTGCAATGAAGCTGTCAAAGGTACGGCATTATCGATACCGTTATAATGTTCTGCATTCTTTTTTAACTCTTGCGTAAAAGCTATATTTATTTTTTCCTGCGAGTCCGTATCTGCACTTAAATCATTCTCTTTGTCACTTTTTTTATCAGCTTCCCTATTTTCTTCCTGTGCAACCAACAATTTTTCTACTGTTTCCTGACGTTCCTCTTCATATTCTTCCTCCTGAATACTTTCATATTTCACAAAGGCATTGAATATATAAAAAGAATAAATATAAAGAACTATCGGAATGTAAATCAGGAAATAACGGAACATTTCCAAATACGGAAAGACATAACTCAAAATTGACAACGTTAAAAACAATGCAAGTACACAAGTCAGAACTACATATATAGCTTTCTTATTTTCTTTTTTGCTGTTAAACATCGCATAAAGCAACACTGCATAAAAACTTAGCAACAACAGTTGAATACAAATCTCCATTGCCAGATTTGAAATACGCATAGGGTAATTCCAACGAGAAATTACGAACAACAGCCAACCTAATGCAGCCAAAGTGATTATCCCGTAATAAATGTTTGTCAAAAGCGAAAACTTGATTTTAAATCCATATCTGATAACTCCGTAATATGAATAAATTATACCCAATACAACAAGCAGTTTTACTATTGGGACTAATTGAAAGACACTTGTACCAATCAGCGATGTCTGCGGTATTGCCGAAAAAAGCACAATATAGATTGAATACAATATAGAAAAAACCGCAAAATAATAGTTAATCTTGCGAGCTGTCTTTGCCAACAAAAAAATATGATATGAGAATAACGGAACCGAGAGTCCCATAAGAAAAATAATTATCAAAGCTTCATTTATTTCCATTTTTTTTCCTGATATTTTTTTCTTTTATCGGAAACGAATCATACTTGTTTAGTGCCGGATTGAATTATTTTATTAATTAAAGTATAGTGCCGGCATGAAAATCAAGAACCAATATTTTTTGTATATACTGTTTGCCGTTTGTTCTACCGTACTCAATTTTACGGTACAAAAAATCAGTGAAATAATTCTTTATTCATTTGACAGCAACATTCTTACATTTTTACTTTATAAAAATATCGATATCGCGACTTTACTAAAGCTTGGTATCGCTACAATCGTTGCTTTTGTTTTCAAATATTTGGTAGACAGATTCTTTGTGTTTAAAAAAGAAAAATACACAACTGCACAAAAAGAAATCGCCGGAATCGGACTGTATACTTTGTTTTCCGTTTTTACTACGCTTCTCTTTTGGGGTGTGCAATTGTCATTCAAAGCTTACTTCCGGTTAGAATATCTGGGGTTAATCTTAGGACTTACCGCCGGATATACAATGAAATTCTTTCTGGATAAACATTTTGTGTTTGCCGACGGGAAATAAGTTACAAAAAGTGCATTAATCAAACAAAAAATAACATTTATGAGCAAAGTTTCATGTTTTCCGGCTTGTTAAAATAAAGAAAATACTATATAAGGAAAGAATTAAAGTAATTTACTTTTATACAGGAGCATAAACTATGGAAATCCGTTCAGATTTTTTCGGAAAAAGTCTTCTTACATTGATGGAGTATACTCCGGATGAAATTGCTTATTTTATTGATTGGGCTATAGAGTTAAAACGCCAAAAACGTGCAGGAATTCACAACTACTATCTAAAAGATAAAAATATCGCCATGATTTTTGAAAAAACATCTACACGAACACGTTGTGCCACAAGCGTTGCGTGTCTTGATGAAGGCGGTCATGCCGAGTTCTTGGGAAAAGACGCTATCCAGCTCGGTAAAAAAGAATCTGTAAAGGATACAGCCAGAGTTTTGGGAAGAATGTATGACGGGATTTTGTATCGCGGATACGAACAAAAATCTGTTGAAATGTTGGCAGAATATTCCGGTGTTCCTGTTGTAAACGGTTTGACTGACGACTTTCATCCTACACAAGTTCTTGCGGATTTGATGACTGCCAAAGAATGTTTCGGCAAAATCCGCGGATTGAAAATGGCTTATGTAGGTGACGGACGAAACAATATGGCAAACAGTTTGTTGCTTGGTTGTGTTCGTATGGGAATGGATTTTGCCATCGGTGCTCCTAAAAATCTTTTCCCTACAGAAAATATTATAAAGAAAGCTGACGAAATGAAAGATAACGTTTCTATTGTTTTGACAGAAGACCCTTATGAAGCCGTAAAAGATGCTGATATTATCTATACAGACGTATGGGTAAGTATGGGAGAAGAAAATCAACCGGGTATAAAAGAACGAATCGAATCTTTGACTAAATACCAGGTTAATAAAAAGCTTATGGAAGCGACAGGAAAAGATTCTGTATTCTTCCACTGTCTGCCGGCTTCACACGAAAACGGCGTACACCACATGGAAGTAACAGAAGATGTTTTTGAATCTGCCAATTCACTTGTTTTTGAAGAAGCAGAAAACAGAATGCATACTATAAAAGCTATGCTTACTTTATTAATAGGAGGCGGAAGAAAATAATATGAAAGCACTATATGTCTACAATCTATATCCAAAACTTTATAAAAATATTAACGATTGGATTGCTGCATTAGATCATATCCAGAATATGGGATTTAACAGTATTTACATAAATCCTATTCATTATCCGGGCTTCTCAGGCAGCCTTTACTCTGTAAGGGAATACTACCGTCTAAATGAAATGATGTTCTTGCCTGAATACGGTACTCCGGAAGAACAAGTAAAACTTTTTATTTCCAAAGCTAAAGAAAAAGGTATCGATGTTTTTATGGACTTGGTAGTAAATCATACTGCTATCGATTCTCCTTTAACTAAAGAGCACAAAGAATGGTACTTCTTGGAAAACGGAGAAATAAAACGTCCGGGGGCTTGGGAAAACGGTCACTTTGTTGAATGGGGAGACTTAGCACAGTTCGACCTTGAAGGTAGTTGCGATCGTGATAATTTGTGGAAATATCTTCAAGATATGTGTGAATACTTTATCGCAATGGGATTTTCCGGTTTCAGATGTGATGCCGCTTATCAAATCCCGAATGTATTCTGGAATTACTTAATTTCAAACCTTAAAGCAAAATATCCTCAAGTCGTTTTTCTTGCCGAAACATTCATCTTTTTCAAGGTGATTTTTCGACATTTCTG
>JAXJQT010000249.1:0-3195 GCA_036311025.1 Spirochaetota bacterium | reverse complement strand
GCGTCGATTAAACTTTGATAATACCGCATTCGGCAACCGAGATTTTTCTTGTCAGTGGTTTGCATTGGTAGATTCGGCTTGCAGATTTTCGCAGAAAATCGAAAACGAATCTATAGCATGAACTGTGGGTGAGTTTGCAATGCAAACGAACGAAATGTTTTCGCAAGAAAACATCAAGTGAATGCGGTGTTCTTGCATTGATGTTTACATTCGCTTTCGGTATTTCCTATCGGAAATACTCCATTCGTACACATTGTGTACTCATCTACCACTCATGTAAACGGTTATTCTTTTCGACTCGATATTTCCTACGGAAATATTTCGTTCGTTCTACGAACTCACCGTGTCTGCAAAGAAAACCATAGTTGTTTAAGACTCTTACAAATAGTTGGAACAAAATAGACGACAGACCCCGATTCTAAATCAGAATAAGAGGTCTGTCGATTTTTAAATTACATTTTTTCCCTTATAGAAGTAATAACCGGTGGGTCTTGCGTGATATCAACAGTGAAGGTTTCTAAGATTTTGGTAGCTTCTGTATTTTGTACTGTACCGAAGTAGATGTTATCAATCGCAAAATCGTTTCCGGCATCTACAGTCGTATAATTGACAATATAAATGTGACACCAGTCGAGGTCTTTAGTCGGTGTAAATGTAGATGTGTATTCTTGCCATTTTCCTAATTCTTCGGGAACGGTGAACTCAAGCAATGTATTGTCTTTATTTTCCGGATTTTCAATAACAAATTTCAATTTTGCAAGGCTGTCTTTACCGTGTTTGCCATATTCCAAATCAATGTTTGCAGCCCAACAACTGAACTGATACGTAATACCGCCTTTTAGTTTCAGATTTCTGGCAGTCCATACTCTTGCACTGGAACTGTTTCCTCCGTCACACACAAGAAGTCGTTCGCCGTCTTGTGCCGTAAGATTTGCAAAATAAAGCTCTTTTACGTTGTTAGCATCAGTGTCGGTAGTTACACTTCCGGTTTGCATATTTTCACCGTTATTATTCATATTCATGTAATCGTAGGAAATTTTGTCTCCTAATTTATTGACTTCGTTTCGTATTGCGTTATTTGGTTCAAACTCAAAACTTCCGGCTGTGATAAGGTTTCCGGTGTCGTAAATGCCGCCCGGATTTGAAATTTCACATTGAATAACGGTATTTTCAGTTAATTCGATATCAAGCAATTGAGTTTCTTGCCCATTAATAAGCCACTTATAACTTGCTCCTTCTGTAGCTTCGAGAGTAATTGTTTTTTTAGGTTTTATTTTAACGCTGCAGTTTGCATAATAAACAGAATCATCATTTTCCAATTTAATTTCGAGATTGACATTGACAGTTCCGGCTTTTACTCCGGTGATGTCGGCAAATGCTGTTTTTCCGGAAAAAGAGGTGTTTGATAAGGTCGCTAGGTTAGAATCGCTTACTGCCCATTTTACATCGGAAAGATTGCCTTTAGTTGTTGTACAGGTTAATTCCAGCTTTACGCTTTCTTTCATAAAGATTTCTTCATCTTTAATTGTGAAAGTCGGGTCGCCGGTGACGTAAACACGGCAACTTCCGCTGACTCCGTTGGAAGCTGTAGCGGTGATTGTGGTGTATTTTGTTAAATCTGCATATCGTCTGATTGCAGTGATTTTTCCGTTTTCATCTACACTTACATATTCCGGAGCGTCGGATGTCCATGTCAATGTTTTATCGACAGCATCATTAGGCGATATTGTAGGAATCAGTTGGTAAGTATCACCTGTATCAATAGTTACATTATCTAAAATGATACTTTCGATTTCGGCTTGTTTGATTACTTCTAGAGTACAGTTTGCCCAATAAATATTGTCATCATTTTCCAATCGTATTTCTACATTAATATTAATAGTTCCTTCTTTCAGTGCAGTAATATCTGCAATGGAAGATATCGCCGTATCTGTTGAAGAAGTGACTTCTGCAATGTCTGACTTTAATACAGTCCATTTTACACTTTCAATATTGTTGCCTTTTACGGTAATGCAGGATAAAGTCAGTTGACTGCTTTCGCCTGCCGTTATTTTCAAATCGGCTAATTCGAATTTTGGGTCTCCGGTAACATAAACTTGGCAACTTCCGCTGACACCGTTGGAAGCAGTTGCTGTGATTGTAGCGAATTTTGATAAATCGGCGTATCGTCTGACAGCTGTGATTTTTCCGTTTTCATCTACGGTTACATAGTCCGGATCGTCAGATGTCCATGTTAAAGATTTGTCGGCTGCATCATCCGGTTGGATATCGGGAATCAGCTGCAGAGTGTCTCCTATGTCAAGAGTAGCATTTTGCAATATAATATTTTCAACTTTATGCGGCTCGTCGGTAGGGCGAAACGGGTCATTCATTGAACAACTTATAATAAAAACAATTGTTGTAATGAAAATAATAGTAGCTTTTTTTATCATAAAAACTCCTTAATGTCTGTTAAAAAAAAAGCAAGTGTTATTCCATAATAGTATTAGTCTGTTATTTTTAGCTTGTTTTTTTTGGCTGGTGCCGGACACTTATCCTGTTTTGAAATAAAGGTCTGTCGTCTATGCTGTTTATGCTTGCAAATATATGCATGTGGTGACAGACACTTATCCCGTTTTCGTATAGACGTCCGGCACCTATACCGATAAATAAATATTCAAGACCGTTCCCTTGACTTTAAAAAGTTTTTTTACAATAATATATGATTTGTCTGTGAGCAAAGGCTGATAAATATAAACAAGGGAAAGGGGGAATGTCATGACAATTACAAATAATGTATCAAATTATAACGATGTTCTTCTTGACAAACAAACGCAGTTTGGCACAATCAGCCAACAGCCAACAAGTAATTTTTACAGTAATAATTTTATATTTCGTTATATATATTTTGCAAATAAGAGCAGTCTCAGAATTCGGAGTGTTTTCTCACTTCATTCTGTGGCTGCTCTTTTTTTTATGCCTATTTGGCAGTTCGACAGGAGTGCTCGATGTTTACTAAAGTAAACATACCGTTCGTTTGCGTTGCAAACTCACTGTTGCTCAGTGAATGAGAGAATGAACCACCGACTCCAAGCTTGCCAAGAAAGGGATAGGTTATAGGAAAGGGAAAACTGCGGCTTTGCTAAAAGAGCTGTTGTCCCTTTCCTAACTTCTACCAACTTTGAAGTAAAGTCGCATTTTAGGGCGGATTTATTC
>JAXJQT010000248.1:0-1442 GCA_036311025.1 Spirochaetota bacterium | reverse complement strand
CTTAAAAGCTTCCTCCGCTCTACCCACTTTCTATATCTTTTAAAATTATCGATTTTTACTATAAAAGAAACTTTTTTTCAATCAATGTTTTGTTTTTGTTAATGGTCAAGCCAGATTAGATTTCGCTTAGCATCTTTATTTCCCAAATAACTTCCGGTTTTCCAAGCACGGCGTGCATTTTCAATATCACCGGCTCTTAATGCAGCAATTCCGGCTTTATTATAAAGTTGTGCATCATGCTTTGAATTCACGCCTACAACGGCATTGATAAAATTTTTATATGCCTCTGCGTATTTCCCTTGTGAAAAGGCAATCTCTCCGACTAACTCGGTATTTCTTGATTGTAAATACGGATCTTTGTTTCTTCTGTTAGAACGCTCCAAATATTTCTCGGCACGATTGTGATTTCCGTTTTTAAATTCTGCCAATGCTAAAAAATATTCAGTCTGCGGTACATCAAAATTATAATGAAGCAATTCTTCAAGCAATTTTGTCGCTTTGTCTGCTTCGTTGGATTTTATATAATTCTTCGCTTTTTCAAATAATTTATTTCCGATTGAGTTATCAATTTTTTTCTCGCTTTGCTCAACCAAGTTTTCATTATCATATTGATAACGTGCCGGATTATTAAAAACGTCGCTTTCAGACTTTGGAAATCCGTCAAAGTTCTCATTAAAATCCATCAATTTTCTATAATCTTTCTTGAAAACCCACTGAGTTTTTACATTCTCTGATTGCGTATTTTCAGGCTCAACATCTTCGATATTCGGTAATGTCTCATTTTCAGCCGGCTTATCTTGCTGTGCCAAATCAATTTCCGGCAGCTGCGGTTCCAATATATTTGTTTGCGGAACATCAAAAGCTTGCGTATTTTCCGCCTCTCCCAATGTCACTTCCGGAGCATCAAGCAATGTCGGCAAATCGTCATCATAAAATTCTTCTTTCGGCTCTTCCTCCGGTACATCCTCTTCCCAGATAAAAGGCAAATCTTCACTTTCGTTGTCGGTATTATCCTCTTCAAATATTGCTTCCGGCAATGGTAAATCTATCGGCTTGCTGCTGTTTTCACTGTCAGTGTCCGCATCATCAGACAATACAATTGTCGGCTTCTCTTTTTCGTATGTCGGCGGCAACAATTTTGTTTCAGGTAAATAACTGTCGTCCAAAGTTGCAACTGCCGGAATCTTCTCTTGCATTTCAGGCAAATCCTGCAATTTACTGTTTATTTCTGATTCTTCTACACTTTCTGATGGGCTGTCAGACAATACAATTGTCGGTTTTTCTTTTTCGTACGTCGGCGGCAACAATTTTGTTTCAGGTAAATAGCTGTCATCCAAAGTTGCAACTGCCGGAATCTTCTCCTGCATTTCAGGCAAATCCACCAATTTGCTGTTTATTTCTGATTCTTCTACACTTTCTGATGGGCTGTCAGACAATACAAT
>JAXJQT010000247.1:0-2228 GCA_036311025.1 Spirochaetota bacterium | reverse complement strand
GACTTTCTCCTTTTCTTTGCTTATATTTATAAGCCGTTTATTCACAAACGGCATTATAGACAGAAAAGTTTTTTAAAGTCAAGGGAACAGTCGTGAACATTTATTTATCGGTATAAGTCCGGACATCTATACGAAAACAGAATAAAGGTCTGGCACTAAAACAGATTTGAATACATTACATTTCACGCAATCATTTATCATTATAATGATTTTTGCATTGAATAATTTTAATTATATTCCCATCAATTTTATATACCAGTCGATTTTTTTCATCAATTTCTCGACTCCAATATCCAGAAAAATCACCTTTCAAAGGCTCAGGTTTTCCTAATCCGGAATTCCCATTTCGCTCAATATCTTTTAATAGATTGTTGATTTTCTTCAATGTTTTTTTGTCTTGAGCTATCCAAAATAGATATTCATCCCAAGCATCATCTGAAAAATCTTTATTCATCATCAACCTCTACTAATTCATGTATAGAATGTTGACCGTTTTCCATTTGATGTAAAGAATGAAGCAAAGCCTTCTGATTTTTTTCAGAATAAAATGTATCTTCCTGAATAATTTCAAAAGGAATTTTTCTTTGAATGATTGCTTGTTTTAAAAATAAACGAATAGCTGTTGTTGTATCCAATCCTATTGATTCAAAAAAAGAATCTGCTTGTTTTTTTAACTCTTCACTGACTCTTGTTTGCAATACAGCTGTTTTCATAGAATCACCTCCTAATACTAATATATTGCAAAAGTAATACAAATGCAATGCATTTTTTATAACTCCATTTAGGTATAAGTCCGGACGTTTATACGAAAACAGAATCAAGGGTCTGTCGTCTGCCGATAAAATGAAATTCAAATTAGACAGCAAAGCATTATAAGTTACCGACAACAACCATTGTAGCTAGAAAGTTTTCCGTAATAATCACATAAACAGACATAAAAAAAGACCGACTTCCGCGAAGGAATCGGTCTATTTTGTTTTAAAACTCTTTTGCCAGCTCTTCCAAAAACTCAGCTTTTGTCCTTTCCGACTTACCGATATAGGCTTTGTTTGTATTACCTATATCTTGACTGAGTCGTAAAATTCTTGCGACTTTCTCACTGTTATCCACCGGCATTCTTAATATTAAACGAATATCATCATCATGACCGGCTGCTTTCAATATTCCTATAGCCGACTGAACCGGTGTTTGATGGTTTCCAGCTGAATCAGAAAAATTAACCGATGTAAGAGACCTTGTCACGGACGCAATCTTTGTTTTTTCTTTCAAGACACTGTTTTTCAATTCATTTTCTTACGAAAAGAACATTCCGAAAAGTTTGGCAAAAAATCCGACATTCTCTTTTTGAGTTTTTATAAAGTCCAACAGCATTTCGTCTATCTGTACCTGTTCTATCGACTCTTTCAAGTTTTCAACCGGACCGTAATATGTTTTTACCAATGGGTCTTTTATATCCAAATCCAAAATTGCCAATACCAACTTCAATCCTTCCAAATCTCGGCGGTCTACGATTGAATCGAAGATTTCACTTCTTTTCTTTTTATAAAGTACATAAACATTGTTGTAATTTTCATATTTATTTCTTACTTCTACGGAAATCTCCGAACTGATCATACTTTTGATTTTGCTGCGTAAAAAGTTGATTTTCTTTTCGTTCAACGCAAAAACATTTTCAGAGTTCTCTGTTATTTTGACATTAGACAAATCAGAAATATCAATATGATAAGCTTCCCCGTCAAAAGTTCCGTAAAATTTTTTATCTACCGGCTTCTTTGTCACTTGGAAAATCTGAAATTCGTTTTTATTCAACAAAAACTTATCTACATCCTCTTTAGTCACATCTGTTTTACCGGCAGCACTCAAATCTAAAAGTAAACGCTGACGAAGTTCCATCAATTTAGGAATTGCCTTCCCTTTCATGTAACCTTTGGCTGTTTCCAAAACAAGCCCGATTTCTTCACGCTTTCTGTCACGCATTTCCTTTTCTGCGGCAACCTCTCCAAATGCCTTGTCTACAAGCGATTGCAAATAAGCACACCAATTCGGTACATAACGAGTCAATATTTCACTGGCTAACATATTTATTTTGTGATGAATAAAAGGATGTTGTTTTGCAGTTCCCGCTTCTACCATTTTCATAACGGTTTGACTGTCAAGCTTGGCATTTTTTTTCACGAATTCCAAAACTTTCACATAATTGTCACGGTCTATTTCTTGTGCATATTTTT
>JAXJQT010000246.1:0-3288 GCA_036311025.1 Spirochaetota bacterium | reverse complement strand
GCAGAACTTGTAAAAGCAAACGGAATTATTGCCGTATTTTTTGCCGGATATAATATAGGTAATACCGACTTTACATATAAAAGAGGAATCAGTTATTTCCTTGATGGAATTGCCACTCTTTCTAATATGACAATATTCTTAATGTTGGGACTTTTGGTATCTCTGAAGCAATTACAAGAAATTTGGAAAGAAGGAATTTTACTGGCTATTTTAATGATGTTTATAGCTCGTCCGGTAGCAGTATTTTTGTGTACATTACCTTTTAGAAAAATTCAATTCAGAGAAAAATTACTTTTATCATGGGGCGGAATAAAAGGGGCAGTTCCGATTGTACTTTCTACATATCCCATGCTCCACGGAATAGACGAGTCAGGAAAAGTATTTAATATTGTATTCTTTGCCGTAGTACTTTCTTGTGTTTTGCAAGGTACAACAATTACAAAACTTGCAAAATTATTAAAATTACTTGTTCCGCCGATTCCTCGTTCACCATATTCATTGGAACTTTTAACAACCAATCAAAAAGATCTAGATATGTTTGAGTTACCTATAGAAGAAAAAAATACATGCTGTAATAAGAAAATTATGGATTTAAAATTACCTGAGGATGTATTAATTACTTCTATAGTAAGAAATGATAAACTTATTTCCCCAAAGGGAAATACTGAAATCCAACCGAATGATATTTTATTCTTTTTATCCCCGATAAATAAGAAAAAAGTCGTTTCCAATATATTGAGAAACGGTTAATTTTTTCATTTATATTAGCAATATATCGTTTCTCATAATTAACAACAAAAGAAGTTTCATGCTGAAATCTAAAATAAAAAAGTGTACTTCCAAAAAGTTTTTAAACTTCTGTGGTACACTCGGAAATTAATATTTGTTTAGATTACGGTTCTAATCTATTTATGTCACGTGGGAACAAACTTGCTTCTTTTACATTAGGAAGTCCGCAAAGTAGTGAAGTCAAACGTTCCAATCCCAAACCAAATCCACCGTGCGGAGGCATGCCGTATTGGAATACCTGTAAGTAGCCTTCAAACAATTCTGTTGTCAATCCGAACTCTTTCATTTTCTTTAAATAATCTTCATAAACATTTAATCGCTGACCGCCGGTAGTGATTTCCATTCCTCTAAACAGCAAATCGTAAGAAAGTGTTCTTCCGTCTTTAGTTTTGTCATCCATTGTATAGAAAGGTCTTTTAATTGTAGGGTAGTGAGTAACAAAAACAAGTTCTGTATTCCAATTTTTCTTAGCATATTCTCCGATTAATGTTTCTTCTTCCGGTGCTAAATCTTTTTCACCTCTATAATCTTTCCCTGTTTCTTTAAATACAATTTCATGAACTTCATCGAATTCTACAGTCACTATTTTATCTACTGTAGGAATTTCAATACCGAGTAATTGGATTTCATAGCTACATTTTTCTTTTAACTTTTCAAAAATATGTTTTAACAATTTTGTTTCAATCTGAATCAAATCCATAAAACCATTTTCTAACATCATCTCAATATCCAGTGAGATGTATTCATTCAAATGTCGTGAAGTATCGTGTTTTTCCGCTCTGAATACCGGAGCTTCTTCAAAAACTCTTCCGAATACACCTACCATCATTTGTTTGTAAAATTGCGGTGATTGTCCTAAATAAGCCTCACGACCAAAATAATCAAGCTTGAAAATATTAGCTCCGCCTTCAGCTCCTGTTTTAACAATTTTAGGAGAACAAATTCTTGTAAAACCGTTTTCAGTCAAAAAGTTTCCGAACTCATTAAAAATAACAGAACTGATTCTGAATATCGCTTGTTCCTTTGGATGACGTAAAGTAAGCGGTCTTTTATCAAAATTTGTATGAATATTAACGTTTAATTCTTTTTTTGTTGTATCTACCGGCAATTGTTCCAATGACGGACTTGATAATACTTCGATATTTTTAACATGAATTTCACAGTTATTAGGATGAATAGCTTTATCTTTTATTGTAGAAGCTTTTACAATTCCGCATACTTTTACACAACCTTCTACAGGAATGTCTTCCGGTTTTATGTTAAGAGTATTTCTGTCCATTACACATTGAACAATATAATTCGGCATACGTAAAATTAAAAAACCGCCCCAACTTGAAACACGACAGTTTTGTACCATACCTGTAAATGTAACTTCTTTTTCTAAAAGCGAATCCCAATCTATAAAAGAGGAAATGCTGTCATTAATCATAATTTCGTTCATTATAATTTTACTCCGTTTATCCTTAAAAATAAGTTTCGTATATATATCTTTTTTCTGTTATTTTGACAATTTCATATTATCTTACATTACATTTTATCTTCCAATTCAATCAAAGTAAAAAGTTAATATGAGAAATCGCCAAATACCTAAAATGCTGGTTAATTTTCACAAAACAAGTCACGTGTATAAACCTTGCTTTCGCAATCATTAAGCAAATCAGTTTTTCGATTACAAACAATTACATCTGAAATCTTTTTAAACTCTTCCAAATCATTGACAACACGAGAATGGAAAAACTCTGCTTCATTCAAAGTCGGTTCGTAAACTACAACTTCTATACCTTTAGCCTTAATACGTTTCATAATACCTTGAATAGCTGACGAACGGAAATTGTCACTGCCGGCTTTCATTGTCAAACGGAAAATCCCTACGACTTTCGGATTTTTTTGTAATATCATAGAAGCTATGTGGTCTTTACGAGTTGTATTAGATTCTACAATCGCCGAAATGAGGTTTTCAGGTACTTGATCGTAATTTGCTCGCAATTGTTTTGTATCTTTCGGCAGACAATACCCACCGTATCCGAATGACGGATTGTTATAACCACTGCCGATTCTCGGGTCTTCACAAACACCTTCAATTATCGAACGAGAATCCAAACCACGTATTTCGGCATAAGTATCCAGTTCATTAAAATACGCTACACGTAATGCCAGATAAGTATTGGAAAATAATTTAACAGCTTCAGCTTCGGTCGGTTGCATAAACAATATTTTGACATCTTTTTTTATTGCACCTTCTGCTAAAAGCTTTGCAAAAACATGTGCTTCTTCCGATGTGTCTCCCACAATAATTCTGGAAGGATACAAATTATCATATAATGCACGACCTTCTCGTAAAAATTCCGGTGAGAAAATGATTTTTAATTCCGGATATTCTTTTTTCATTCTTTCGGTAAAACCTACCGGTATAGTAGATTTTATGACAATTACAGCTTTTGGATTAATTTCCCGTACTTGAGAAATTACAGATTCCACTGATGATGTATCAAAATAATT
>JAXJQT010000245.1:0-1465 GCA_036311025.1 Spirochaetota bacterium | reverse complement strand
TCTCTTTTGTCGTACTGAATTGTTCAGGCGACATGTAAGCCGGAGTCCCGATTACCGCACCTGTAGATGTCAAACTTTTTTCGGCATTATTGCCTTTTTGTGTTGCTATACCGAAATCTATGATTTTCACATCGCCGTTTTCTGAAATTAAAATATTTTGAGGTTTTACATCTCTGTGGACTACTTTTTTTATATGAGCATGATGCAATCCCAATGCTGCTTGATAAAAAATAAACAAAGCCATTGCCGGCGGAATTTGTTTATTCATCTTTATAAGTTGACTCAAAGACATTCCTTTTACATATTCCATTGCAATGTAAGTAGATGTTCCGCCTTTGAAATGATCATACACCTGAACTATATTTTCATGACGAAAACTAAGCATAACCTTAGCTTCACGCAAAAAACGCTCTCTGGTTTCTTTATCACGAATTTTTAATTCTTTAAGGATTATTTCTTGTTTTAGAGTCGGATGAATCCCTTTATAAACCTTGCCCATTCCGCCTTCACCGATTATTCCGGTAATTTTATAATCCTTTATCATCGGTGTTTTTTGGACTCGTTTAGTCACAGTTTTAGTTGTTTGAGATGTTTTTGCAACAGTTGTCTTTGCTGCACTTTTTCTCGCAGTTACTTTAGGTGCTACATTTTTTTCTGGTTCTATTTTAACAGTTTTATCAGACATTTTATTATCCGTAAGATTTTCTTAGTCGTATGGTAACAAAAAAAAATACAATTTTCCAGTAATCTACACTGCTATACTAATAGTTTTTTACTTCTACAACTTTTTCCCCAGTTCATACGCTCTTTTTATAATATCAGAATCATCTGTTACCGGCATTTGCTCAGTATGAATAATAATATCTTGCAATTCCATACCATATGCAGTAAATCGTGACAAATACCAATCATAAGCATTTTTATAACCGTCAATATCTGTATTTCCTTGAGAGAAAACTCCTATAAGCTTCTTTGCTCCTTGCAAACGTAATGTTCTGTCTTTTTTACGCAAGCAATAATGACGATTTAGAAAACTTACCATCGGACCGCAAACTGTTGCGTGATAATTGGGGGAAGAAACAATAAGAACATCGGCTGAATGCAATTCATTCCAATATGTTTTTAAATCGTCATTTTGTACACAATCTATTTCGTTCTTCTTACATAAACCGCAAGCCTGACACCCTTTCAGATTTATTTTGCTTGCTTCATAAATCACACTTTCATGACCGTTTGTTTCTGCACCTTTTAGAATAGCTTTTACGATTTTAGAAGACGCACTTTCAGCTCTCGGGCTTCCTAAAACTGCTACAATTTTCATATTATACCTCGTTATAAAAACAGATTTGTCTGTAAAATAAAAAAACCGCCTAAAAGGCGGTCTATATAGCGGGTGATCAGAATCGAACTGACGTAACAAGCTTGGAAGGCTTGTGTTCTACCATTGAACTACACCCGCAGGATG
>JAXJQT010000244.1:0-7993 GCA_036311025.1 Spirochaetota bacterium | reverse complement strand
TTACCGATTGCCGTAAATCCGCTGAGAATCAGCCCCGGAAGTCGCCAAAAACCGCTTTTTTTCTTTTTTATTACGCAGGCAATCCATTTTAAAAAACTGTCATAAGGAATAAGAGTTTTATCAATATCAAATAATGCAATTTTATTCATGGGCACAAAATAAACTTTTTTTACCGAATGAGTCAATACTGAAAAAAAACATAAAATAGGATAGATTTTTTTTATTTTTCTAAATATAACGAAACAATGAGAAAAACTATATTTATATTAGCATTAGTAATGTCATTCTTTACATTACACGGTCAAGAAAAACAAATTGAAATCACAATGGTAGATGTTGTTCCGGGCAAAGACAGTTATTATTTTGAACTTGTCAAACGCAGCTTGGAGAACTGCGGATATGAAGTCAAAATGAATATTAAAACTGATATTCCTATATTGCGTGTGGATGAATATTTAGCCTCATCAAAAATTGATGCTCATTTTTATATGGATACGACAACTCGTCGAAAAAGATACCCAAACTTTGCCGATGTAGGATTGACAAACGGTCTTACGGGAAAACGTGTACTTTTTATACCGAAAGGTTGTGCTGATATTTACGGCAATGTCAAAAATTTGGAAGATTTCAGAGCATTAAACAAAACCGGCGGATTCGGCGAAGGCTGGACTGACGCAAAAATATGGAAACATAACAATTTGAATTATTATGAAAAAAGCGGCGATTATCGTTTGATATTTGATATGCTCAAATCTCAACGACGCGGAATTGATTATTTTTCTCGCAGTGTAATGGAAATAATTAATGAATCTGTATTGTATCCAGAGCTCGATATTGAACCGCATATGCTTTTTGTATACAACAATCTCGATTTTAAATTGTTCTTTTCACCAAACGCTGTTGAGAAAAAAAATATTGTCGAAAAAGCTATCTTGGAAGCCAAAAAATCCGGGTTAATTGATGAATTATTGAAAGAATTTTATCCGAAGATTTTCAGTAGTACAGACGGGCTAAACTTGTCAAACAGAGTAGAGTTAAACCTCAATGTGCCGGAAGAAGTTTTACCAAAGAAAAAATAACTTCCTTAATATTTAAAAAAAGGACTGCTTTTACTTTAGAAACTCATTTCCCTAAAGTTGCGGCAGTCCTTTTTTATTTCCGCGAAGTCATAATCTTATTCGATAAAAATATCCGGCTCATTCGGCATTACAACCGCTGCGATTATATACACTAATATTCCGCAACCGATTCCGAAAAATGATAAGAATACTACCGCCAGACGAATTAAAGTCGGGTCGACATTAAAATATTTTGCGATTCCGCCGCATACTCCGAAAATCATTTTTTCACGAGATTTGTATAATCGTTTTCTAAAATCCGGTTCGTTATTATCTTTTTCCATTTGTTTCTCCTTGTGAGTTTTATTTTTTATAAAAACATTAGTTTCCTACGTTGTACATCCCGATTATATAGTTTTTACCGGAATCTTTATCAAAATTTAGAGATTTTCCGTCCATATCAACATTATCATAGACAATATTAAAAGGATTTCCCATTTGACTTCTGACCCATGTAAATTTTTCAAGCTTGTTATTCTGCAATACATAATCATTCAATGTATCGTTTTCTTTAAATGAATAATACATTAAATGCTTATTTACCGAAGATACGCTCGGAGCACTTATTGTATTGTCCGTAAATGTAATTTTCTTAGCTGTGCTGCCGTTTTTACCGCCTACAGTCAGGCAATGAAAACCATTCCAGCCCCAATTTTTATCCCAACTTTTTTCATTTATAAATGTCGTCTCATCTTCCGCCGTTACATTATAGTTTATCGTGTTACCGCAGATTTCAATGTTCTCTGATTCATAATCGGAATCTGCAAGTGTATCATACACAAACATCGAAGTAATCGGGCGACTTCCGGGATGTACGTTAAAAGTATTATTTCTAACGGTTTGTACATTCTTTATAAAGTAGTCCACACTGTTAAATACGTTAAAAGTGTTGTTACTGATTTCGCCGCCTTGATATGAAAAACTTCCGAGTTTTCCGTAAACATTCACGGTATTACCGACAAACTTGCCTTTGTTTTTGAATACGCTGCAAATCCCGGTAGAATCTTCCGCAAAGTTTATCGTATTTCCCTCTATTATCACATTTCCACGAGAATCAAATATTACACCACCGGAACCTGTCATTGTCAAATCTACAATATTGTCACGAATATAAGTTGTGTTGTCTAACGTTCCGCAAGTGATAAGATTTGACGGTATTTGTGCAATAATATGATTTTTTTCGAACACAATATTTTCTAAACCGTAAGAATCGTTGTAACCCAAAGTCACCGCCATTACTCGGCGACTGGCGGTTGAATTACTCGGATACATCGTATTTCCCGAAACCAAAACATTATGAACATAAGCTGTCGGAGCATACCAATATTGACTGGAAAAAACGCCCAGCATTTCATCATGACAGTTTTGGTACATTGTGTTATTGAGAATTTTTATATTTTCCGTTCCGTGACCGTAAAAATCCATCACTCCGACACACGCCCCGCGTTCTACGCCGCTGTGATTAGTCAAAATACAATTTTCTACCGTCGCATTTTTTACTCCGGAATACACTGTCACATTTGTATATTGTCTGTCTAAACCGGCGTCGTCATCCTGAACATGCTCATCTACATAAACCTCACAATTTTTTACCGTTATGTCTGATGAATCCGCCAACACAAGCTGTCGATAATATTTGGCTGTCTTTGTTTCACGAGCTTCGATACGCATGGAATCTAATGTCATATTTTGAGATTCTATAACAGAAAAGAAAAATTCCCAAACTGTTTGATAGCCATTATCCGAATAAATTATCGATTTACATTTTCCGTCATCATCACGAACGCCGGCCAGCGTAAAATTTTTCATTCCGATATTAAATTGCTGTGCGATTCTGTATTCGCCGGCCGGTACGACAATTTTTGTATCAAGTTCGCCGTCGTTACTGTTTTCTGCAAGCATACTCATAGCTTCCCCAAATCTCGGATGGTCATCGTTAATTTCATATTTTGCCTTTTCGTCCGATTGCCAATCTGTATACGGGCAAGAAATATCTTCGTTTCCGGCAGTTATTTGTCTGCAATATCCTGCTCCGAATTGACGAATATTAACAGTAAGATTTTGTAATTGGTAATTAACAATTTGTCCGGTACCGGTACGCATTGTAGAAAACCTTTTGCCATTGGAACGAGTCGCAGTGTAATATGTTGCTCCGCCGCCGTCGTTTTCCTCGTAATAACCTCTCGTGGTAATTTTTACGCCCGGCTTTAACTTCGTGTTGTACTTTTGCAAATCAAGTGCCGTCGCAAGCTCCAATTCGGTTATCGTCTCGTCAAGTTTTGCGTCGCTGTTTTCAAACACCGCATTGTAAACGTATCCCCACACTTCCCAATGATAACCGACTTTTTTCATGGTATACCAACGAATATCCTCGCCGTCACGCAATACTGCATACGCCGCACCGGAATATTTGATTACACGCTTAGAAACTTCGTCCGGATTATTAACAAATTCTTCCGCTTGTGTGACAATACCGTCGCCAAAGTCTCCACCTTCATTCAAGACAGAATAACCGTCTCGACTGTCGCCGGTAGGACGATTACTTTCATCAAAAGTTATAAACCAAATATGAAAAGCCGGTTTTTCCGGAATTACATTGAGTTTTTCTTCCGGTGTTGCTGTTGCCTTTGCCGGCTCAGATTTCAATTTATCGATTTCCTGTGAATAAAGCAAAAACTCATATTCTCTTCCGTTTTCCAAATCATTCACCGTGAAAAAACCGTCAGCTGCCGCAACTTCAATTTCTTTTCCGTCATAAGTTAAAATATATTTGTACGCCGGATTGTCAAAAGCTTGCCATGTCAACAAAACACTACAATTCCCTGCAATCGCCTGAAATTTCTTAGGAGCTTCGGGAACTTTCGCCGTGCGTTTTTCAAGATTTACGCATTCATTTTCGCAAAAATTCTGCGTACAACTGCAAATCATCGATATTAATAACAGTATCCATTTAAACGTATTTATTTTCACTACTTCCTCTCCGTCAATTTTTCGTACATCTTAAACAATTGAGCAACAATTTCGCTTTCGGTCATGTCAAACTTATGGTTGCTGAGTGTAATCGAAGCATGGTCACTGAGCAATGGTAAGTTCACAACGTGAACGACCGAAGTCTTTCCGATACGGAAAGACCAAGCAATGCTTGTCGAAATGACCATAAATTGCCACACGGATTCGATTTTGCTACGCAAAATCTTTGTCAAAGCGGTAGACTTCTATTACAGCATGGTCATTGGCTTGATGGGCTAACAATAAAATTTTATTTCGCCAAAATATTCTTTCCATTTATTAACTATTTCAAATGCACGTGCTTCAATAGTTTTCATTATAAAATTTAATTTGTGAGATGGAATATTTGATTTATTATGTGCTAGTAGAGTCTTTAATTCCTTTGTAATCCAAATTTTTGTTGCATTTTCAGAAGGAACTCCCTCGCAAACATAGACATGAATTGGTTCTAACGGATTTGATTCTGCATACCAAATAAAAATAACATAACTACCAATTTTAAAAACCTGAGGCATTATCAAAGCCTCCGCAACGAGCTAATTGGATAATAATATGAGCTGTACTTTCTAAAAACGCTTGTAAATAATTTAGTTTTGCTTCTGAAAATCCTTCTTTTTTAGTCCACTTATAAGAAGGTAACCAACATTCTGCACAGTTAAAACCTCCGTCAACAGGTTGCTCAAAATAAACTTTTACAGTTTCTTCATTATTATTTAGAATAATTTCTGAATGTGCAATTCCTGTTCCATCATTTAAAGTCATATAATTGTACATCATATCAACACCTCCATATAAATATACACTGTCTTTTTCGTTTTTACTAGAATAAAAAAGAAACAAGCGGATTTGACGGTTTTCGCTACTTCTCTGCCGTCAACGCTTCATACATCTTAAACAACTGAGCTACGATTTCACTTTCGGTTATGTCAAACTTACGGTCACTGAGCTTGTCGAAGTGGTAGACTTCCATTACTGCACGGTCGTTGGCTTGGTGGGCTTTGCGGAGTTCCGGCGGCATAAAAGTTTCGTCGTACAAATCGGCAAGAGAACTTTCCGGATATTTTGCACGTGCATCTAAAATTGCTTGAGCAGTCTTTTCGATTCTAGCTTTTTGTTCATCTGTCGGATTACACCAAGGAAAGTTGTTGTAAACAATATCATTTGAATAACGATAATCACTTTTCAATCGACCGCAAACAACACGCATCCATGCATTATGAATGTTACTTGTAAGTACTCCGAACTCATAAAGTGTAGCATTTGGAACAACTTGCGTTGCATCACTGGCTATTATATCTGATGACAAGAATCCAATAGGAATGTAAGCTCTTCGTTCTGATGATACACGTGGAATCAAAAGATAATTTTCAGATTCCGGCTGTCTGTTTTCAGTAAATAAATATGGATAAGCTGCCCAATTTCTAGTTGCTTCTTTTGTGCTTTTCAATCTCATTTCTTTTACAGCTTCTATTCTTTTTACTACCAAAGGCATTTTTCTAAGTTCTGCTGGAGTTGCACTAACTAACCAAAGACAATAGCGTTTTTTGTTATTTATAAATTCTTCTGCACCTACAAATTCTCGGATGAATTTTCTTGCATTCGGTTCTCTTTTTAAAAAGTCATCGAAATCTTTTGCTTCTATTATTAGATTTCCACCGTCAGTCGGCTGACTTCCTTTATTTATTTTTGAAACAGCACATAAAGGATTTTTTCTTTTTTCAATAAAAACATTCGCTGCGTCAATTAAGTACGGATTAATATTATTTACAGTTTTTCCATGTCCGGCAGAATCAAAAATAATTTTCTCTTTTTCATTTTCGCAATTTGAAAATCCAATAATTACACAATGAACAGCCGCCATATTCTTTTTGTCTGCGGTCTCATTTACCCATTTGAATGTTTGATATGCAAAATCAATATGGATTTTGTAATTGTTTATAAGTGTTTTCCACACTTCTGCAACTTGCTCTCCTTGCGTAATAGAATTTGTAGAAACAAATGCACATCTTGTCTTTTTATTTTGAATTACTTTAGCTGCTTTCAGATACCATCCGACAACATAATCTATATTTTTACCGATAGAAGCTTCGACAAGAAATAAATCATCCTTTTGACGTTGTGAACGATATGCATATCCCACAAACGGCGGATTTCCGATGATATAGTCGTAAGTTACAGAAATAGTTTTTGGAGTTTGCAACTCTTCTATATCTTTAAACTCAACTTCCTTTGTTACAATATTCACTTCATTTTCATATTTTGAAGTCGGCTCACACACAACAAGCGGTTTATCAGAATCAACCTTGTAAATATTAGCTTTGTCTGCGTAAATTATATTTTTAATTTCCGGAAGTACTTCAAAAGTTTCCCAATCCATTCTTAAAGCGTTTCCTTCGTGAATGTATGCGTTACTGTGTAATGGGAAAAAATCGATACTTTGGCTCAAGATTTTTTCGGTTTCTTGAATCATTTGGCTTTCGGCAATCCAAAGGGCGGTTTTTGCAACGGTTACGGCAAAATCATTGATTTCAATTCCGTAGAATTGGTTGATTTTTACTTTGATAAACTCGTCAAATCCAAGTAATTTCTCGCCGTTGCTTAAAATCGTAAGCACTTTGTTTTCTAAGCGACGAAGACTCAAATATGTTTCTGTTAAGAAGTTTCCGCTTCCACAAGCCGGGTCTAAGAATTTTAAAGTTCCCAGTTTTTCTTGGAATGCGTGAAGTTTATCATTTTTTGTTTTTGCGTTGGTTGTGACACAAATTGAATCAAACTCGGCTTCCAATTCGTCCATAAAAAGTGGGTCGATTACTTTGTGGATATTTTCGATACTTGTATAATGCATTCCGCCGGTTCGTCGAGTTTCCGGGTTCAATGTACTTTCAAATACCGCACCGAAAATTGTTGGGCTGATTTCTCGCCAGTCGAATGTAGCACAATCGTTTACCAAAACGTCCACGATTTCTTGGGTAAAGTTTGGGATTTCGATATCTTCTGCTGCAAAAAGTCCGCCGTTTACGTAAGGGAAAGGTTTTAATTTCAAATCATATTTGTCACGATTTTCGAGCTTTGTGTCTAAGCCTTTGAAAAGTTTTATCAAACCTTCTCGTAAGTCCGGCAAATTAAAAGATTTTACGTAATCTTCAAAGCATGTGCGGCTTTCAAAAAATCCCGCGTCTTCTGCATACAAACAAAAAACTAAGCGAACGCATAAAATATTCAAACTACGCAAACTTTTTTCGTCCGGATCGATGTATTCTTTTATAAGTGCGTCATAAAGTTTTCCAACCAAGATTCCGGCTTGCAAACTTATTTCTTCTTCACGACGGATTTTTTCGTTTTTTTCATCCACTAAAAATTGCAAACGATAATATTCTTTTTCAAGATTTTCCAGCTTGATAATTTCTGGTTCTGCGTGGGGATTGTTCATATCGTGAATATCGATTTCTTTGAAGTTAGAAACCACAATCCAGCGTGGGCGTAAATCATAAGGAAGTTCATCTGCGTAGCGTTTTGCTTGCCCAAACGGAGTTAAAATTGCACCGTCAGACTGCTCTTGCGGTTTGGCAAGGTCAATCTTGATTCCTTTTTGTTCGATTAAAACTTTTGTGTCAGAAATATATGCATCAATAAAACTTGTATGGGTAAGTTTTACTCGCTTTTCAAATTCGATTACTTTTTGTGCATTTTGAACACCAAGAACTTCTTGTAAAAGTCCAATCCAATAGCGTTGTGTTTCTTGCTTTTCATCGCCTTTATCTTTCCAATATTCTGCAAAATCTTTTGCATTTTTTGTTTGTTCTATCTGTGTCATAAACTTCTCCGCTTGCATTTTGTGGCATTATATCACACCTAACGTATCAAAT
>JAXJQT010000243.1:0-2357 GCA_036311025.1 Spirochaetota bacterium | reverse complement strand
CATCAAACTGTCCTACAAATCGCTGCAAGTCAATTGTCGTATTTACAAACTCTTTCAAAATCTCCTGTACCGTTTTTACAGAACTCATGTTGTCTTGTGCTACATTTGAAACTTCGGTAAAAGCATTCGTAATTGTTTTTGTTTTCTCATTAGCCCCGATAATTTCTTCTGTAATCGTATTAACCAACTTCAAAATCTGCTGTGTTGCATTAGAAATTTCATGCAAACTTCCTGTAACTTCTTTTGTATATTTTACCCCTACACTAATCAAATCATTGTTTGCTGTAATCAAATCTCGGATTTCATTCGCAGCTTCAGTTGATTTTTCCGCAAGTTTTCGAATTTCACCAGATACGATGTTAAAACCGCGACCTGCTTCACCTGCACGTGCAGACTCGATAGAAGCGTTTAACGCAAGCAAGTTCGTCTGTTCTGCAATATCATTCATTACATTGATAATATTTGTAATCTGCACGGAGCTGGCTTCAATCTTTTGCATCTCAGAATCAAGATTATTCATAAAGTTCAATCCGTTATCAACTTTCTCAATTGCAGCTGTTGCAAGATTTTCTGATTCTTGAGAGTTTCCGGAAATTCTTTCCATCATTTCACTTAACTGCCCGAAATTAGTACTTGTATCAGACAAAGTAACCGCTTGAGTATCTGTATAATTTTCTACATTACTTGATGTCGAATACAAACCACGCATGTGTTTATCGAGCAAAATAACGGAGTTGTAGATTTTTGCATTTAGTTCACACAACTTATTAACCATAAGTTTGAAAGCTTTTATCAAACTCTGAAACTCATTATTTGTTTGAATATCAAATTTTACGGTCAAGTCACCATTGGCAATTTCATAAGTTTTCCCGATAAGCATATTAATCGGTTTTATAAATATATCTTCAATCTTATAATTGATAAGAATACTTCCGCCAAGTAAGAATATAATAACAAGTAAAAAAGCTGTTATTATTTGGATTCTGTTCCATTTTGCTGTTTGCTCAGCTTGTTTTTTTTCGGCATCAAAGATTTCTTCCATCGAAGACGAGGCAATCAAAACAAGCTTCCATTTTTCAAAATACGAACTGTAATAAATATTGTAAGACTCATTTTTTCCGACAACTTCATGAGTATTTACAAAACCGCCGCCTTCCATTGCCAAATCCACAAGTTCATTGAAATAAGCAACGCCGTTTTCATCTTCTACATCAAGACGATTCGCACCTTCGGAAGACGGGTCTTTTGTATTTACAAGCATCGTTCCGTCATCTGCTATCAAATAAAAAGCAATTTTATTGGAATGAAGTGAACGCAATTGCTTTGCCAGTTTTTCTTTATAATGTTCTTCAACTTCATCTTTTTCAGAACCAGCTCTACCGGACTTTACTTGTGAATTTTCATAATCCGCATTTATAAGATTGATTCCGAATTGAACAGAATTTTTTAATGATTCCTGTTTATAACGCATAATCATAGAATTATAATTTTTATTCTGTTCTTTTCCTGACAATCCTGAATTAATCATTGCAGCAATGAAATAACACACTATAAAACATAAAAAGATTAACAATTGCCAAAAAACCAATGTCAACTTTATAGAACTTTTTCCCTTATTCTTCAGATTTTTTATCCAATCTATAGTTTTTCGAAAAAATAAGATTTTCTTTAGATTAGAAGATATGTCTTTCAAAGCTACTTTCATAAATATCCCTTGATAAAGAATTTCCGACAAATCGCCGTCGGATAAAATATTTCATCAATAAGTATCGGCAATAAAAAAAAGAAATTAAATCACATCTATACATATGTAGTTTAATTTTTTTTATAAGGAAAAGTTCATCAAAATAAACTCGACATAACAGCCCACCGAAAAAAGATTTTTGTCAATTCACAGAAAAATATCAGTAAAATAATTGTTATTTTGTAGTTAAAATTAACACGTCCTTTGTTTAAAGCAAGTAGAGAGATTTTTCTCTTTAATTTACTTACTTTTAAGGAGATGTGATAATGCAAATACCGCAAGAAAAAACAAATCGTAACTACAAAGATTCGGTCTTTGTCGATTTATTCGCTCGCGATATCACAGCGAAAGAAAATTTTATTTCATTGTACAACGCATTGCACGGTACGAACCTCGATGTGAAAACTACGGATGTACAGCCGGTAATGTTGGAACGTGTACTCTATATGAAATATTACAATGATATTGCAATGCTCATTGATGGAAAAATCGTCATTTTGATTGAACATCAATCGACTATTAATAAGAATATGCCGTTTCGTTTTCTGGAATACATTGCGAGGATTTACGAGAAGATAACAACAAAAGACGAAAAGTTCGGGCGTAAACTCGT
>JAXJQT010000242.1:0-1679 GCA_036311025.1 Spirochaetota bacterium | reverse complement strand
TGCTCAATAAATTCTGAATACTGCTTCAATGTCTCACAATGTTTCAAAATCGGATTTTCTTTATCCACGTTAATATTAATCACTTTCACGGATATTTCAAGCGGATAATTCGCATTTTCAAGCTGATTTTTTAACTCACCGTCAAGTTGTATGAATGCGTCAGACAGTTTCATTTCACTTTCAGTCGGATAATCGTCTTTGCCGTTGTAAAAAACGTAGAACTCCGGCACGGGAAGCCTCACGAGTTTACGCCCGAATTTCTCATCTTTTGTTGTTATCTTCTCGTAAATTCTTGCGATATATTCCAGAAAACGAAACGGCATATTCTTATTAATGGTCGACTGGTGTTCTATCAAAATCACGATTTTCCCGTCAATCAACATAGCTATATCATTGTAATACTTCATGTAAAGTACACGCTCCAGCATGACCGGCTGAACATCCGTAGTTTTCACATCAAGGTTTGTCCCATGCAAAGCATTATAAAGTGAAATAAAATTTTCTTTCGCTGTGATGTCGTGTGCGAATAACGGTGAGCATATGAAATATGCGAACGGAGTATTTAACGTCAGTTAAATACCGAGCTTAAGCAGGTCTACAAAGACTGAATCCTTGTAGTTACGATTTGTTTTCTCTTGTGTCATAGATTTTCCTGTCAAATATAGATTAGGAAACTTCTTTTATTCAGTGACAGCTTTGCTGTCTGCAAAAAAACAATATTTCCATATACTATAAACAAGTTTTTTTTCAAAATATTGCATGTTTGCCGAAAAAAGTTGAAGTTTTCTTCTGAAACGCCATTTAAACGACGTTTGAGACCGTACTGTTAGATGTTGTTTTACTGGTAAAAATGGGGAAAATGGAGACAAAAAAATTCTAATCGAAAGTTTTTTTGCCTCCTTTTTTTCCTGTTATTTTAAGATACTAAATTTCTCAACCGTTCCAATGAAGTTATATTGTCAGTCCAATGTTCTATTACTATCATTGGATTTTGCTTTTTTTCTTTCAGAAGTTTAAAAAATGAAGCAAAATCGATGTTTCCGTTACCGATTGTATCATGTGCATCACGAGTACCGTCATTGTCATGTGCATGAACGGTGGCGATGTTTATTCCGTTGTCACAGAGTTCGTTTACGGTTTGTATCAAGCTGTAATGGTTTGCATGACAATGTCCTGTGTCGAATGTTGCTTGTATCGGTGCAATCTTTACTGCTTTTTTCATGAAAGCTAGATAGTTTTCTTGATACATGCTGTGGTTGTCGGGAATTGTATTTTCAATGCTGATTGTTGTAAAATCTTTTATTTTGTTGCAGATATGTTCCAAAAGTTCAAATGTCAATTTGTCAAAATGAACTGTCGCGGTAACGGGACGTAACTCTTTTATGAATTCTAAAAGTAGACTCAAGTCGTTTTCAGAAAGCTTCGGGGTGCTTATCGGAAGATGTACGGTAAACGGGAAGTTGTCATTTTTCAGTTTGTTTATCAATTTATGTTCATTTGCTGTAATCTCATTCGGCAACCATTCATCAAAAAAAATATCAAAAAAATCTACATTTTGCTTGATTGCGAACTCTAATTCTTCTTTTAAAGTCAGATTGTCGTATTTTGAAGTTTGAAATCCTATTTTCATTTTATCTCCGTGTGCTTTGTGCATTTTCTTAAAATTGTGTCAATATTGA
>JAXJQT010000241.1:0-3301 GCA_036311025.1 Spirochaetota bacterium | reverse complement strand
ATTCAAGCTTGTCCCGTAAAATACTGTTTATCAACGGACGGACAATCTGTATCCGTAAATGACAATCTGTGTATCGGATGCGGAAATTGTTATAAAGCATGTAAATACGAAGCGATAGACTTGATAGACGACTTTGATGACTTTATAAATAAGATTAACAAAGGAAATAAAACATGTCTTATTGTTTCTCCGGTTGTTCTTGTAAAATATAAGAATAATTATAAAAATCTGTTTGGTTATCTAAAATCTACTTTAGTTCTTGACGGAATCTACAACGAAGCTCTCGGTGCCGAAATTTTGGCAAGTAAATATCTTGAACAACTTCAAGATGAAACTCGTGTTCCGCTTTTGACACAACGTTGTCCGGCTGCAACCGAATACATAAAAATTTATCAACCGACTTTAATTAATAATTTGGCACATCTTCATTCACCGGCTGTCGTTCTTGCAAACTATATTCGAAGAAAATTAAAATTTGACGGAGATATTGCATATTTAGGTCCATGTATTGCAAAACGCAGAGAATTTAAAGATCCGGATACAGACGGAAGCGTTCAATACAATTTGACATTTGACAGTCTTGAAAAATATTTACAACTGCATAAAGTAGATATTAACAAATATCAAGAAGAAAGCTTCGACTTAGAAAGTCCGGAACGAGGAAATACATTCTGCCAAAATGGCGGTATGAATAATCTTCTTCACAGAAAATTCCAGTCTATTTATACAAATGAATATTCCGGATATGAAATGTTCAAGGAAAAACTTCCTGATTTGCAAAAAAATATTGAAGAAAAATTTGACCACTTTCCTCTTCTTATAGACTGTTCCGGTTGTAAAATGGGATGTTTCAGCGGTCCGGCTTCTAATATAGATATGACGCACGAAGAATTAAAATGGAATATTCACAATATAGAAATGAACTCTATTGCTAATTATAAAAACAAAGCAAAAGCTCATTCTACATTTGAAAAAATGGCTCAATATTGTGATTTGCATAATGTATCAACTGAACGTATTTTCTTTTCTGAATCACCAAAACCGATTTTGAAAATGCCGGTTGATAAATTGGTAAAAGCATTTGAAAATGCCACATTCCGTTATCCGCAAGATTTTGTTTGCTGTTATACAGGATACGACGACACTGATGAGTTTGCGACTGCGGTAGCTAATCGACTCTGTAATTTGATGAGTAGTTCTAAAAATACGGAGAAGTCATTAAAAACAGCAGTAAAAAATAATGCTGAAATTTCATCTACATTGTCTTCTACTGCATCCGAAATGAACTTGTATACAACATCTATGAGAGCAGCTAATGAAAAAATCATGATTGCACTGGATGAAGTATTGCGAATAATTTCAGATATTCAAAAATTGAACGTTAATTCACAAAGAGATTCAAACGCATTTGCACCTATTGTAAATACAATTTCTGAAATCTCAGAACAGATTAACCTTCTTTCATTGAATGCCGCAATAGAAGCATCTCGTGCCGGAGATATGGGAAAAGGTTTTGCCGTAGTTGCTACCGAAATTCGTAATCTTGCCGATAAAACAAAAGGTGAAACAGAAAAACTGTTGCCTATTACTTTGACAACTAAAACAACTAATGAAAAAATGATAACAAATATTGCTTCATTAGATAAACATACTTCTAATTTTAAAGAACATCTTGAAACTTTAAAGAAATCAATAGAAAAGATTGCCGGTGACATTCAAGAATTATCATCAATGTCAACTCGTTTAAAGTCACAAGAGGATTCATTCTAAAAAAATAGTTGAAAAGGATTGGATAATGAAAAAGGTAAAAGTTACAATAATTGCAATCATCCTCATGATAGCTTCGATTTCAAATATTGTCGCAAAACCTCAAAAGATGATTTATATCGAGCAGGTTTATCGTCTATATGAATCTAATTTATTATCCAATCAAACTAACTATAAAAGAAATATTTTCTGGCTTGAAAATTCATTAAAGCTTGTGAATGCACATCCGAGCCAAGCAATTGTCGTAACAAATACTTGGGAAGAATACGTAAAATACAAATTGTTACTGCGTTTTCACATTTATTACTTACTTACTAAAGAATACGTAGGCTGGGGCTGGCAGTACGATAAACGTGACATTGCTTTTTATAATGCAGAATGGGCTGAAGATATAAAGAACAGTTTCGAAATTGCAAAATCACGATACGATATTGCCAAACATTACTGGGAAAAAACTAAATTGTATGCCCAAGAAATCAATAAAATTGATGTTCATATCGGTTGGGAACAAATAGAAGATTTGGCTTATGAGATTGACAATCAAGAATTTGACTACGATTATGACGAAATAATAGAAATGCGACTGGACAGTATCGAAAATAAATTGGAAAAACTCGACAGTTTCTTAGTTCACGAATAAATCAAAGAAATCAAAAAGTAGAGCTGTAAGCCGGGTTCTGTTTGAAACAACCATCTGTCTGGCATTTATATTACTATAACGCTCTCTTGCTGTTTACCCGAAAGTTAATAAGCGGATCACTCTCTTTCTACTTAACATTGCTCCTGACGGGGTTTACCATGCCATAAATGTTGCCATTTATGCGGTGAGCTCTTACCTCCCCATTTCACCCTTACCGGTTGCCCGGCGGTATACTTTCTGCTGCACTTTCAATCCCCATAACAAATAACTGTTATGAAGTCCGGACGTTATCCGGCGTCACATCCTATGGAGCCCGGACTTTCCTCTATTTTCTTAATAAAATTAAGAATTAGCGGTTGTAAACTCTACTTCTCCATTTCTCTTTTTATCCATAGCCATATTAGCTAAACTATCTGCGTCTTTATTAAATTCTCTGCGTATATGTTCAATTTTAAAAGATTTTAAACTACAAATGTAAGTCATTGCCTCTTTATACAAAATTAATAATTGAGGATTTTTTACTTTATATACGCCATTTATTTGTTTACACATCAATTCAGAATCTGTATAAACAGTGATTTCTTCGGCTTTCATTTCTTTTGCCAAAGATAACGCTTTCAACAATCCCGTATATTCTGCAAAATTATTAGTTTGTATTCCTAAATAATAAAAGTAACCTTTTTTAGTTACTCCGTTATCTACTACTACACCACTGCCGGCAACTCCCGGATTACCGCGAGAACCACCGTCTGTATAAAAAGATATCTTTTTTGAAATATTAACTTTTTGTTTCAAAAACTCTTCTAAGTCTAAAAAAGTACAGGAAAGAGCCTTTGCTACAGCTTCCTGTACTTCTTTATTTGAAAGAATTGCTTGAAAAACAGACTCTTCTGT
>JAXJQT010000240.1:0-12767 GCA_036311025.1 Spirochaetota bacterium | reverse complement strand
TGTTTGATGTATATCCTTCGACGGTAAAATTTGATTCTAAATCATTACATAGCTTTCTTTGTATTTCAGAAAAAACTTTCCTCGCATTTTCATTTGCTTTACTTATTTTTGCATCTTTAGACTGAAAAATGTCTATTGCAGCTGATATGAGTCCTAAAATGCCACCAACAATAGCTCCAATCCAGCCCAATCCTGGTATCATAAAACCTGCAAAAGCTAAGCTACCAATCTTAAAAAACTTTCCTCCGACGTCTTTTAAAATTTCTCCCATTTCTTCTTCAATTCCTGAAAGATTTAAATCAAGATTTGGAAAATTAACTTTTGAAAACTTTAAAATATTTTTTAAGTCTTCGCTAAATCTTTCTTTAGCTTCTTCTAGGTCATCTTCAAAGCCTTTAACTAGCTCTTTATAATCAGTTTTTAGTTTTTCTTGAATGGCTTTTTTAATTTCTTCATTTTTGTTTTCATTGAAAAAACTTTCATAATCATATTTTTTTATTTTGCCTTCTTTTTCTTTTATAATTTCATAGAACTCATCGAGTTGTTCGTTGATTACTGGTGAAACTACGTTACTTATGTATGAGTATTCCATATAGTCACAAAAGTTTTTTTCTGCTTCTTTAGATTTACTTCTAAATTCTTTATAACCTTTAATAAATTCTTTACACATTTTATTTGTTTCTTTTTCAACTTCAGAAATAGTTTCAAGTGATGAATCCAACCGTGCGATAAGTTTTTTCTTATTTGTTTCAATTATGAACGGTTTGAAATTATCAGCGTGGGAATCAATAACGTCTGTAATTTCATTTATGCAAGAATCAATTTTCATTTGTTTGATAGGGGAAGGAAAGGCATTGTATTCATTGAAATATTTTTCTTGAGTTTTTTCTAATCCTTTTTCCTTGTCAATGAAGATTGTGGATTCTTGATTTTTTTCATCATAAGAATAAGCTGAAAATGCTTCAAGTCCATTTAATATTACGGTTTTTTTGAAGTTATCACCTAAAATAGGTTTTAGTACATCCTCAGTTTGAGGTTTTAAATCAGTTAGTTGTTCTTGAAACTTTTTATTTAATTCGTCGCTATATGTGCCGTCAATTTCGATTTCTCTGTTTTTTTTAGGTTTACAATGAAGATTGATTATAGAATAAACACTTGTGTAATTTCTTAAATATTTTTTTAACTTTTTAGCTGTTCCCGGTTCCGGTTTTTTAGAAGTTCCGTTTACATAAAAAATTAAATGAGCTTTGTCGACCGCTTTTCGTATTATTTCTTCATAGTTTTTTTCGTTTCCCTCAATTCCAGGTACGTCATAAAGAATAAAAGGTTTATCTTTGTAGATTAATTTATAACCTGTTACATCTTGAGTAAAATCCGGTCTGCCTGTTCCGATTATTTTTCCGTCTACAGCTTTTGTATTAAAATTTATATCCTTTCCTTTATTTAAAAGGTCGATGAACTTTTCAAGTACAATATCATTTTCTTTAAGAGATAATATTTCCATTTTACAATCCTTATTTAGATGAAATATTGAATAACGGTATATATTCCGGCTGTAATAAATCCGGAAGACAAAGCGGAAATAACCAGAGCTTTGGCTGAAAATCTCTTTATTTTATAAAAAGTTTTCAACTTTTCATAATCTTCTCTGTATTGTTGCTTTTCCTTGTAGAAGATGTCTTTTTCTGTTTCGAAAGTTGTTTTGTTTTGCTCTAAATCTTTTATGAAAGTTTTCATCTGTCCTACATATTCCACTAATTTTGAATAATATTCGTTGTTTTGATTAAAAAAATCTTTCACTTCTTTTTGATTTTCAATGATACTTTGCAATCGACTTTCTTCATTATAGATAATTCTTAATGTATCGATAATTGTAGATTTCCCTGCATTTGTCTCACCGAAAAATGAGATACAAAAATTATCCCAGTCAGAAGATTCTTCTAGCTCTGTTATTTCATTTTTAAAGTCTTCATTAATTTTGTTTAATTTAGTTTTTATACCTTGTAAAAATTCCATTTCATCTTTTTGGCTGGCGTGGAAATTATTTTCTGTTAAAGCAGAAGAGATAGAGTTTTTAATTTCTTGATAATGTTTAGTAATTTCTTTAGCGGTTATTTCTGAGTTTGAAATATTTTCCGTTGTTTGATTTTTTTCTGGATTTTCAGTTAATTTTGTACCGCAATTCTTACAAAAGTTATTAGCATCATCGTTTTTATAATTGCAGTTTGGACAATTTCTCATGTTATTTTTCTCCATTAATTTTTATATATTTTTGAAATAATAGATATTGTTTACCCGTTTACAACAGCTATAATTTCATTTAAACAGTTTTCCAATGCCGGAATGTCGTAAGAGATATCATCAATACTGATATTCATTCCGGATACCAAAACGGTACCGCAATCTTCAGTTTTATGAAAGGTTATTTTTTTTCCGTTGCATGAAAGGGAAGTCATTCTGTAGTACGGGACCTTAAAACTGAACATTGGTCCTTTTTCATACAATGCATCCGTAGTGAAAACTAAACCGGCTTTTCCTTTTCCGAAAACTGTCACATCGATAAAACCTAAGATTTCTTCTTCATTCACGTCTTTTGCAATGTTTTTCATGATTTTTTGCAATATCTCCGGATATTTTTCCGTTCCTGTAAAATCGTAATAAGTATGGTCTTTACTTATTTGTGGCAGATATTGTCTAATGATAAATTTTATTTGTAAGGTAATTGTTTTATTAATAAGACGCTCAGATTTCTCGATTTGTGCATTAAAACGATTTTGCATGTCAGATACTTTTTTATCGAGAATTTCTAATTCATCATCTTCATCATAATCATCACAATAGTCTTCGTCGTCTTCGTCATCTTCATTATCGCCGTCGAACATCGCCCGCAATTCATCTTCGCTTTTCATTTCATAGTTATCCCAGTAGATGTCGTTGTTATCATCATCGTTTTCTTCATCGTTGTCATAATCATCATCGTAGTCTTTGTCATCGTTACAAGATGTTGTTTGACCTAAAATGTTTCCGAAAAATGAGATTCTTGGTGTTTCTTTAGAATCTTCAGTTAATTTTGTTCCGCAGTTATGACAGAATTTGGTTTGATTGGTTAATTCTGTTTCGCATTTTGGGCAACGAATCGGCGATGTTTCCAATTTTGTACCGCATTCCGTACAAAAGTTATTAGTGTCATCATTTTCATAGTTACAGTTTGGACAATTTTTCATCTTATTTTTCTCCCTTATTATTTTGGATTAGATTTTTTATATCTACATCATTGATTACAAAATTACCTTTGAAATTAAGGTCACGCCAGCCGTAATGGCTCTCGATTTTCAATTCACTGAAAGTAACAGAAATATTAGATTCAAATCCTATTTCTTTCTGAATCGCTTCTGTAATTTTTTCGCCCAGTTTAGTTCTGACAGGTCTTGAGTTCAGAATCATCGAACCGCCGGATAAAAGCAATGTTAAAAATTTTTCAAAGAACCAATTGCCGATTTTTCCCATTCATTTCTCCTTATTTATGCCCCGATTTTAATAAATTGGTATGACAAGAAATGTCACTGCATGAAAATTATTCATAAAATTTGGCGACTTCTTTGATTTCATTTTTTATTTGTTCAATCAATTCAGGCGGGTTTAAAACTTTTGCTGTTTTACCTTGTCCTAGTACCCAGCGTTTGACTTCTTGAAGTTGTGTCGTTTCAAAACTTACCCAGACACTTCCGTCTTCACGCTGTTCGATTTTTTGATTTGCATTCCAATTGCGTTCAAGGGCAAAAGTTCCGATTTCAGGTGATATTAAAAGTTCGACCGTAAGTTTTTTACGAGTTGTAAGCCAAACGCCGATTTCTTTATCAAAATATTTATCTGCACTGAAACCATCCGGGATTTCAAAATTTTCTTTTGTTTCTATTGTATTTTTCATTCTGCTGAAATTGAAAATACGGATGTCTTGTTTTGTATGGCACCAACCTATGATGTACCAGTTGCCTTTTTGACATACGGCATGAAGTGGATTTAATCGTCGAGTCATCCATGTTGTTTTTTGCAACGGTCGATACTCATATTCTAATATGTGACGATTTTTTAATGCCGAAAAAATAGTTTCAAAGTTTTTTGGATCGATTATTCCCATTTGGTCAGGAATAAAAGTTGTTTGAGTTTGCAAAAATGAAGAATCAAAAGTTACATTTTCCGGTAAACTTGCTTCTATTTTTTTGAATATGGAACGTAAATTATTTTCAATAGGAGTGTTTCGGTATTGTTCTAAAAGATTGTCAAAAATTGCAATGGAAAAAAGTTCGCCCTCTGTAATTCTAAATGATTTGAAATAAAAATCCGGATTTGTGTAATAATATCCGTTTCTTGTATAATCAAATTTTATCGGAGCAAGCCATTCGTCTATTAAAAGTTGAATGTCTCGTAAAATTGTTCGCGAACTTATTCCGTATTGTTTGGCTAATGTATTGCAGTTTGGATATTTCCCGGTTCTGATTTCGTAATCTATTTCCAAAAGTCGTTTTGTTCGTACTCCGCAGATTCTCTTTACATCATTTTTATCATTTTGACTCATTTTGAAATTCTCCTTATTTTATTAATCAAGTCAGACAGCAAAATATTGTTGATTATAAAAAAATCCTATGATTATAAAAGATGATAATACAAAAGAGTTGTGGTAGATGTTTGAGTAGATTAAAAAGAATCTCATAGTACATATTTCTCCTAAAAAAGAAGTATTATTTTTATAATAAATATTTCCATGGATATTAAGTTTAATATCTATAGATATTTGTTTCTATTTCTATTGCACTTTATATTAAAACTATGGATATAAATTCAATCGATGAAATTACTCAACAAGAACAAAAAGTCGCTTTAAAAATCCAGCAGGAGCGAACATTCCGCAAGATGAGTCAAATGGATTTGGCATTAGAAGCCGGTATTTCTCAAGGTTATCTTGCAATGGTAGAATCACATCAAAAAATACCGACAATCACCACAATTTTTGAAATTGCCAAAGCATTGGGGATTGCTCCGGCAGCTTTATTTGAATCGACTGATGTGGATAAACAACAGATAAAAAATCAAATAATTGATTTAATTCAAAGCAAGCTTTAGTGTAAAGTTGTTAATAAATCTTTCAAATCCGAATAAAATTTGATTTTGCCGTATTCAGAAATAAAAAGAAATTCGCTGTTTCCTATAAGTTCTTTGATTTGCGTATGAACTTTTTCTTTTACTATGTTTGCACTGATTTGCGGATTTTCATCATAAAAAAATTGTTTTTCTATAAAATGAACTTTGCATGAAAGATTTTCGCTAAGTTGTTGGACGAAAAATGCCATTTTCTTTTGATAATCTTTACCGCTTGATGCCGGCGGTAAAACACATAAGATTTCAATATTGAAATTAGTTTTACTTTCAATTGCGATTTTTTCCAGTTGCTTTTTTATGGAATCATAGATTGTATTGGTATCACGAAAAATATCCCGGTCTATTTGTGATATGACAAGATAGAGTTTTTCGCGGTTTGCAGATGATATTGATTTCTTTTTACATAGTTTTGATATAAAAAAAGCTAAACCGGCGATTTGGGATGCAGCACAGATTATATTTGAGCCCGGAATTACAGGGAATGCAATAGGCAAAAGCCTTATAAAAAACGGACGAACAATCATTTTTTTCTCCTGATTTTTTTATTTGTTTTGCAAAATAATACTACATCCCCTGTGACAAATAATGTCATACTGATAATTTTATTATTTCAAACCTACCTCTTCATTTCCTCACTGCGTTTATCCCACGACGGATAGATTTCGGTTTGCCACTTGTATTGCTCACATCTTGCTTTTTCAACAAAACCGATTTTTTCATAAAAAATTTGGTCGCCGCCGGTCATTCCTTTGCATTGAGGAAATAATTTTTTTACTCGGTTTGCTGCTTCGTACAAAATCGCCGTAGCCAAGCCTTTGCGGCGTTCCCACCAAGCGACTCCCAGAGGTTCTAGTTCGCAATACGGCATTTTTTCATTATGCCAAATATTTGCAAAAGCTACCGGGCGTTTCTGAGAATCTAAAATATAAAGTGAAAGTTTCGGATTGTAATGTGGAGCATTACATAAATCGGTAAATGCTTTTTCGCCGTCTTTAACACTTTTTATACTGTAGTTGAAAGCTGCCATGTGAACATTTGCGGCATAAAACGCCGGGACTTCATCGCCGGTAACAAAAACGTAGCCATCGGGTAATTTCACTTGGAAATCTTTATCACTAAACGGTAAAATCAATAATTTATCGTCCCAATTATTATTTATAAAGCCTGATTTTTCGGCAATGTGTTTTAATGTACCGTTCCATTGAGGAATATGCAAAATGACACTTCTTGTGATACCGTCATCAGAAACGGTAGACATTGTTGTTTTGGCAAAGAAAATCATTTCTTCGATAAGTTCTTTATCTTCACTGCGAGACTGACAGTCAAAAAGAAAAAATGCGTCACCTTCGTCATTTGCTTCGTTTATTGCACAGCCGACAAGCTTTTTCCCATCAAACCAAAGTCCGCAAGTACGATTCCAAACATTGTGCATATCTATAAAATACGGATGAAGAAACGTTGAAAATTCAAATCGACTCAGCCCGAAAATAGGATATTCCCATGAGTATGAATCAAGAATCATTTGTTCGATTTGATTAAAATAATCATTTGTATAAAAAGCGAATTTGTATTTCATTATATCCACCATTGCGGAGTTAATTCTCCAAGTTTCATTATTTTATTTGTGTTGTAATCTAACATGATTTCAATGTCTTTATATTTTTCCGGCATTAACTGAACCATTAATTCACGACAAGCCCCGCAGGGAGCACCACCTTCTATTAATCTGTCATCTTCTTGTATTAATGCGATTACTTTTTTTATTTCATGTTCGCCGTTTGTAATCATATTAAAGATTGCATTTCGTTCTGCACAGATTCCTAATGTGGAACAAGTATCGATACAAACGCCCGTGTAAATTTTTCCCGAACCGGATAAAATAGCAGCAGATACGCTTCCAGCTAAAACGTATTTTGAAATTTGTCGTTCCTTCAAAACTTTTTTTGCTTCCTCATACATTTTTTTCCAAATCTCTTCCATTTTATTTCCTACCTTATTGTCGATTTTTTTGCCTAAAGACATTCAGGCTCCCAACTTTTCATTCGGACGCAGGCAAAAACTAAGCTCTTATATATCACAAATATTATTTTTATTCTAGATGCTTACGTCTCTATACTAAAATTGAATACAGGTCTGGGCAGCGAAGAATATTTAAGCTGTGATAAATAAAAAATTGTTGTATTGTCAGTAAAACAGTAAATCACCGTAAAGGTAAAATATTTAGTCAAAAGAAATGCGGGCAGAAATAATGAATAAGTCGCAGGCAAAATTTTATAATACGTCGCTGAAAATGAACGAAGCTTTATTAGAATTGTTGAAAAGCAAAAATCTCAGCAGTATCTCGGTTGCTGAAATTTGCAGGAAAGCTAAAGTGAATCGTTCGACTTTCTATACTCATTACAATAATGTTTATGAATTATTGCATGAGACTCGTGATAATTTTATGAAATCTTTTTTAGAAAGCTATTCAATTAAAATTGAAGAATTAGAAAAAAATGAAATGAACGAATCAATGTTTATTTCACCGCAATATTTGATTCCTTATTTGGAATTTGTTTTGAAGAATAAAAGTTTTTTCAAAGTATTCGTTGATAACATTGGTATTTTTAATGTAGGAGATTTTTATAATTCTCTTTTTGAAAAATTGTGGATACCGGCGTGCAAAAAATACGGTGTGACAGATAAGAAAATTATAAGTTATATGGCAAAATTTTATCTAAGCGGAATGATGGCAATTATACTGGATTGGATAAATAATGATTGTAAGGATGATATTGATTTTATTTGTAATACGATAATTTTATGTGTCAGACCGGATTGGAAAAAATCGATTGAAAGTTAAAAAAAATGGAACTGCCAGACAAATAAAAGTTATGATGGTATTCTGAACTTTTGTCGGAATCAGTGTGCTGACGGCAAGGTTTTTCGAGCAGTCCCATTTTTATTTTCAGTTAATAATTTTGTCGCTCAGTTCTATAATTTTTGCTGCATATTTTTTCTTGCGAGATGACAATGTCTTTTTATAAATAGGGTAATTAACAGTAATTACGGCAATTCCTATTACTCCGGTGATTATGCCGAGTGACATAAAACGATCGGAAAATTCTGTTACAAGACTCATTCCCGTTCCGAGAATCAAAGTTCCTACGGTTCCCAGTGTATATGCAAAAATATTTACCGGTAATTTTATTTTTTTATCCAATGCGGAAAGTTCATTAAGTTCTGTATATTCTTTTTCGGTGTATTGCGAACGGATTTTTTGAGCGATAAAAATCTGATCATCTTTATTCATTGATTTCTCCTTTTTTAGCATTATTAATTCGTTCTTGTGCGGCGGCAATTCTGTCGTTTGCTTCGGCAATCATTTCATCATGTTTTTTTTGCTGTGATTCTTTGAAAAATTGCGGATTACTCATAGCTTTTGCTTCTTCCCAATTTGCTTTTGCTTCGGCTTTTGCGGCTTGGAAATTGGCTTTGTCTACTTCATGTTGATCTTTTGCACTTTCTTTCATGTCGTTGAATGCATTTTTAAAAAAGTTTTTGATAATTCCCATTGTTTGCTCTCTTTTGCTTAGTTTATTTTTTTCTAGAATCCGACACGTGTCGGAAAAAAATATAAAAGTTCGGAAAATAAAACACAACAACACAAAAATTGAAAAGTGTCGTTTTAAACAGGAAAAATTAAGATATTTAAAATATTGCATGACATGAAAATGAATAAATATTATAGTTTGCTGTCAAATTTATAAAAAATAGGAGTTTATAATGGCAAGCAAATACAGCGGAACAAAAACAGAAAAAAACTTGTGGGAGGCATTCGCCGGCGAGTCAATGGCAAGAAATAAATATACTTATTTTGCCGGAGTTGCTAAAAAAGCTGGTTATGAGCAAATAGCAGCTTTATTTTTACAAACAGCAGAAAATGAAAAAGAACACGCTAAATTATGGTTTAAAGCGTTGGGCGAATTAGGCGATACGCCTGCGAACTTGCTTCATGCTGCTGAGGGCGAAAATGCCGAATGGACTGACATGTATGAAAGAATGGCTAAAGATGCTGAAGAAGAAGGTTTCCCGGAACTTGCGGCACAATTCAGAGGCGTTGCGGCTATCGAAAAAATGCATGAGGAAAGATACAGAGCATTGCTTAAAAATGTAGAAGCAATGGAAGTGTTCAAAAAAAGCGGCGTGACAATGTGGGAATGTCGAAATTGCGGTCATGTAGTCGTAGGACTTGAAGCTCCGCAAGTTTGCCCGGTATGTAAACATCCGCAAGCTTATTTTGAAGTAAGAAAAGAAAATTACTAATAATAAAAAGAAGGCTTTCGGTGAGTACCGAGAGCTTTTTTTGTGTCATCGGTGACAGACCTGTATGTTATTTGGAATATAGGTCTGTCCCTTTTTTGTAATTTTAAGTTAGATTTTTCGTTTCATTTTGAAGTAATCTCTTTTGATTTTCTTTGCACCTTGCAACTAAACCGCCATTTTGTTATAACTGCACGATATTAAAGTAATAGGACTTGTTTTATGAGTACACAATTAACCTACAAAGAATTCTTGAGCCGGGTAAAAAGCGGAGAGCTGTCATTGCCTGAATATTATCAAGGATTAAAAAGCAAGATAGAAACAGAGGATAAAGAAATCAATTCTCTGTTGTCTGTTAATAATAAATTAGATGAAATGGCGGCTGCAGCTCAAGAGCGTTATAAAGACGGTACAAACCGAGAGCTTGAAGGAATTGCAGTTGCTGCGAAAGATAACATTGCGGTAGAAGGTCTTCCGAATACTTGTGCATCAAAGTTATTGGAAAATTTTATTCCGCCTTATCAAGCTACGGTAGCACAGCGTCTGTCTGATGCCGGTGCGATTTTTGTGGGAAAAGCAAACATGGATGAATTTGCCATGGGGTCTACTACGGAAACATCGGCTTTCGGTGCGACAAAAAATCCGGTGAATAAAGACTATGTTCCCGGCGGATCTTCCGGTGGTTCGGCAGCGGCAGTAGCGGCAGGTTTTGTTCCGGCAGCATTGGGAACGGATACCGGCGGTTCGGTACGTCAGCCGGCAAGTTTTTGCGGAATCGTAGGGTATAAACCGACATACGGATTATTATCACGTTGGGGAGTTACTGCATTCGGAAGTAGTTTAGACCAGGTCGGTACATTGACTACAAATTGTGAAGATGCGGCATTGTTGACATCAAAAATGATGGGAATTGATGAAAAAGATTCTACAAGTTCTTCACGTGTACCTGAAAATATAAAAGATTTTAAAGCCATAGATATTAAAGGTAAAAAGTTTGGTGTAATTCGCGAAACACTTGAAAATGAGCATACAGATGAAGCCGTTCGTGCTGTAATGCAGAAAAAGATTGAAGATTTGAAAGCTGCCGGTGCAGTTGTAGAAATGACAAGTATTGAAGAGATTACTTACGGTGTAAGTACTTACTATATTATTGCTCCGGCTGAAGCCAGTTCTAATCTTGCACGTTATGACGGAGTGCGATATGGTTTGCAGGTGCCTAGAGTTGCCGAAGAGGATGTAAAAGACAGATTTACAAAGACAAGAAGCCAAGGTTTCGGAGATGAAGTAAAACGTCGTATAATTCTAGGAAACTTTGTATTGTCATCAGGTTATTATGACGCTTATTACAAGAAAGCTCAAAAAGCAAGAATTGTATTGGCTGACAGATTTGTACAGGAGTTTAATAAATACGATTATTTGATTACTCCGACATCACCGGTTTTACCTTTTAAATTAGGTGAAAACTTTGATGACCCGTTGAAACTGTATACTGCAGACCTTTGTACTATTCCTGTTAATTTGGCGGGACTTCCGGCTGTAAGCATTCCGGCAGGAATCGACGGAGTTTCGGGATTGCCTGTAGGTATGCAATTAATCGGAAAACGTTTTGATGACGGTTTATTATTAGGTGCCGGAGAGTTTATTTTAGGAGAGACAAAATGAGTAATACAACAGATATAAAGAAACCTTATCCGATTATCGGGTTGGAAGTACACGTTCAGTTAAAGACTAAAACTAAAGCATTTTGTCGTTGTGAAAATAAATACGGCGGAAATCCGAACAGTCGTATTTGCCCGGTTTGTATGGGAATGCCGGGAATGCTTCCGGTGTTTAATCGTCAGGTTTTGCATGATTCTATTCTTGCAGGTCATGCATTGAATTGTAAGATTGCACGTGTAACAAAGTTTGACCGTAAAAACTATATGTATCCGGATTTACCTAAAGGTTATCAGATTTCACAGTATGACAAACCGATTTGTTACGAAGGTTATTTGACTATTGAAAATGACGACGGAACTACAAAGAATATCAGAATTACGCGTGCTCATATGGAAGAGGATGCCGGAAAGTTGATTCACTTGGAAGACGGTACAAATAACAGTTATGTAGATTATAACCGTTGCGGTGCTCCTCTTTTGGAAACTGTAAGTGAGCCGGATATTACATCGCCTGATGAAGCGGTAAAATATTTAAAGACTCTAAAAGAAATTTTCCAGTATATCGGAATTTCTGATTGTAACATGGAAGAGGGAAGTTTGCGTTGTGATGCAAATATAAGCATGATGATTCCGCAGGCTGACGGTACGGAAGTAAATACACCGATTGCCGAAATTAAAAATATGAACTCATTTTCTAATGTAAAAAAAGCATTGGAATATGAGATGATTCGCCAAGTTGAAGAATACGAGAAAACCGGAGAAGTCAATAACGGAACAAACAAAACTACTCGCGGTTATGATGACAGCAAAGGCGTTACCGTATTCCAGCGTTCTAAAGAGGGGGAATCTGACTACAGATATTTCCCGGAACCGGATTTACCTCATTTGGAAGTTTCAGATGAAGTGATAGAAAAGCAGCGTGAACGTTTACCGGAACTACCTGCACCGAAGAGAAAACGTTTTGTTGCTCAATACGGAATCACTGAATACGATGCGTTGACATTGTCGGCTTCTTTGGCGTTGGCTAATTATTTTGAAGATGTTTGTAAGGCTACAAAATATTACAAGAAAGCTTCAAATGTAGTATTGACTGATATTTGTGCTATTTTGAATGCAGAAAATATTACGATAGAGGAATTTTCTATTCCGGCTGCTCATATTGCCGATTTGGTAAATCAGATGGGGGACTGAAAAATCAGCTCTTGGATTGGTAAAGATGTCTTTGCTAAGATGATGGCAACAGGCAAAACTGCGACTGCTATTGTAACAGAAGAAAATCTTGCTCAGATGGATAATGATGATGAAATGGAAAATATTTGTCGCGGTGTAATCGACGCAAATCCAAAATCTGTAGAAGATTACCATAAGGGAAAAGATAATGCGTTGAAATTCCTCATGGGACAGGTAATGAAGCAGACAAAAGGGAAGGCAAATCCTGTAAAAGCAACAGAGTTGTTGAAAGGAATGTTAGGTTAATAAATATAAGCCGGCAGAGTTTTACTGCCGGTTTTTTTATGGGGATGTAGTTGCCCAGAGCTGTATTCAGGAATGGAATTAAGGTCTGGGCAGAAAAAATGTATTTCATGCAGTATTGCAGTGGAAATCTAGCCGGTAGTCTTAAAAATCAGTGAGAATGAAAGCTTTTTGTGT
>JAXJQT010000239.1:0-3126 GCA_036311025.1 Spirochaetota bacterium | reverse complement strand
GTTAATACCAGCAATATGGGATTCATGAAGTTTACAACTTCTGCTGACTGATAATACTTAAAAAAAGCACGATGTGTGACACAAACTCATGTACATATCGTGCTTTTTTATATCCACGCCGAAACCGATGTAAAATCATCCGTCAAGTCTTTTTTATAACTTTACATTAGACAGGTTTTATTCTATAAAAACGTTAATTTTGACATTTTGTCATACAAAAAGAGTTAGAGGATTGAAAAGCAAATGAGAACATTAGGAGTTTGTGTCGGTGCGTCTACGGTTTCGGCTGTAGTGTTGGAATTTACCGACAATAATCAAGTTAATGAAATAAACAGAAAAAAAGTCTTTCATGACGGTGATTCTCAAAAAGGATTACAAGATATTTTAAAAGACATTGATATTTCATCAATAGACAGAATTGCAGTTACCGGTCGAAAGTTTAAAAACTTTGTTAATCTTACTACGATTACGGAACCGGAAGCTGTCGAATATGCTACAAAATTATTAATTAAAGATAATTCAAATTATGAAGCGTTGGTAAGTGCCGGCGGTGAAACAATTCTTGTTTACCAAATAGGAAAAGACGGAAAAATTAAAAATGTTTTTACCGGAAATAAATGTGCTTCCGGAACTGGTGCGTTCTTTTTACAACAGCTCGGACGTATGGCACTTTCAATCGATGATGTCATAAACAAAGAATTCAATGCAAAAAATGCTTACAATATTTCCGGACGTTGTTCCGTATTTTGTAAATCTGACTGTACACACGCCCTTAACAAAGGTATAGAAAAAACTCACGTCGTTGACGGCTTGTGTCAAATGATGGCTGCAAAAATCACAGAATTGCTTACATCACTCGAACGCAAAAATATCATTTTGACCGGTGGAATTTCTAAAGTTCGCCCTATCGTTGAATGCGTACGCCAAAATGTCGATGATTTATACATTCCTGATGCCAGTGACTGTTTTGAAGCATACGGAGCAGCTGTTTGGGCATCCGAACACGAAACTCAACCTTTCCCTGCCAAAAATGCACTGTTTAAAAAAGACGTTTCATCTTTCGATTTTTTAAGACCTCTGACAGAAGCCGAACACCTTGTAGAATTTAAAGACCCGCAGCGTGGAACTGCAAAAGACGGTGATGTTTGTATTCTCGGGGTAGATATCGGTTCTACTACTACAAAAGCTGTTTTAATGAGAAAATCCGATGATGCAATTTTAGCTGATTGCTACTTGCGAACAAACGGTGACCCTATCGGAGCGGCAAAAGAATGTTATCGTGCCATAGAAAAACAACTCAACGGAACTAAAGTAAAAATCGTCGGAATGGGAACTACCGGCTCAGGACGACATATTGTCGGTATTCACGCAATGACACAAGCTATTTATAATGAAATAATTTGTCATGCGACTGCCAGTGTTTACTTTGACCCGGAAGTTGATACGATTTTCGAAATCGGCGGACAAGACGCAAAATATACTTATGTCACTCAAGGAATTCCGTCCGATTATGCAATGAACGAAGCTTGTTCTGCCGGAACCGGAAGTTTCCTTGAAGAGGCAGCAAAAGAAGCGTTAAATATTGATATTCCGCAAATTGTAGGAATGGCGTTTGCATCTACACAGCCGCCGAACTTCAACGATCAATGTTCTGCTTTTATATCTTCAGATATCGCTACAGCATTGCAGGAAGGTATCAACAAAAACGACATTGTAGCCGGACTTGTTTACTCTATTTGTCTAAACTACAACAACCGTGTACGCGGAGCTCGTCCTTACGGAAAAAAAATCTTTATGCAAGGCGGTGTTTGTCGTGACAAAGCTGTCCCTACTGCGATGGCTTCACTGCTTAATACAAAAATTATCGTACCGCCGGACCCGGGTCTGATGGGGGCATTCGGTTGTGCTTACGAAGTTAAAAAACGTCTTGAAAAGAACTTCTTGGAAGAAAAAGAGTTTGACCTTAAAACATTATATACACGTGAAATCAAATATTTACCGTCATTCACTTGTGCCGGCGGAAAAGAAAAATGCGACAGAAAATGTCAAATCAACATGATGGAACTTGAAGGGGAAAAAATCCCGTTCGGCGGAGCATGTAACAAATATTACAATATGCGTTTGAATGTAGAATACGATGCTCAAGAACTTGACTTGGCTGCCGTACGTGAAAAAATGCTGTTTGAAGAATTTGCAAAACCGTGCGGACTTGCAAATGAAAACTCTAAGGTTATCGGTATCAACAGAACATTCCTTACAAATATGCTCTATCCTTTGTATTTCAACTTCTGGGACCAACTCGGATACAAAGTCATTCTTTCCGATTCTGTAACTCTCGAAGGTCGTGAAAAACGCAAAGCAGCATTCTGTTATCCTGCGGAAATCGCCCACGGTGCGTTTGACGATTTGTTAAAACGTAAACCGGACTATATTTTTATGCCGCATATCATGCACATTCCGGTACACGGAAATGCTGAAAATAATAAAGCATGTGTTTTTGTACAAGGTGAACCGTATTATTTAAAAGAAGCATTCAAGGATGTTGAGATTCCGCCTATGCTTATTCCGATTGTGGATTTCCAAGGTCACGTACAGTCTACATGTGACGAGTTTGTAAAAGTCGCCGAATCTATCGGTGTAAATCACAAAGCAGCCGTAGATGCATTTAAATTTGCAGAAGAACAAATGAACGCATATTTTGCAAAAGCACGCAAACTCGGTCAGAAAGCAATCGACGATTTGAAGAAAAATCCGGATGACTTTGCGATTGTACTTCAAGGTCGTTGGTATAATGCCTTGGCTCGTGAAGCAAACATGGGAATCCCTCATAAAATCGCATCTCGAGGAATCAAAGTTATTCCTTACGATTTTATTCCGTTTGAAACACAAGATTTAGGTTTGCATATGCATTGGGGTATCGGAAAAATTGCACTCCAAGTCGCAAAATATGTAAAAGCAAATCCGCAATTATTCTCTACTTACGTTACTAATTTCAGTTGCGGTCCGGATTCATTTATCGTTCCTTATTTCCGTGATGAAATGGGTAAAAAACCGTCATTGACATTGGAACTTGACAGTCATACCGCAGATGTCGGACTTGATACAAGAATTGAAGCTGCACTTGAC
>JAXJQT010000238.1:0-4571 GCA_036311025.1 Spirochaetota bacterium | reverse complement strand
GTTATATGGAAGTTCCGTCCACCCCATCATGCCGGTACCACGTTCGCTTTTAACGACGTTGTATGCTTTTGCAACGAGTTTTTTATTATCGTCAAAATCCTTTGCCGAAAATCCTTCTTTTTCGCCTACAAAATCCGCCATCATATTGTTATTTGCACCGTAACCGAACTTTATTTGAGCATCCACCGGCTTCTTTCTGTCCGGCTCGTCAAGCCTTGCCGGCAAAGTTTTTTCCAAATCTACCTTTATCGATTGAGTAATTTCCGGTTTTACTAAAGGGTCTAACTCAATATTAAGAAACTCGCCGGAATCTTCGAGTGTATCCACATGGATTTCTTTCATATCTTGAATATTTATATCAATTTCCGGCAACAAAATCTCCGGTAGTACCGCATCCGTATTTTGAGCAAAAACCGAGAATGTAACAAAAAAACACACTATATTAATTAATAACTTTTTCATCTTACAGACCGCCTTTAAGTGTTTTTGCATTCGCCGCCCATTGACTGTCCGGATAACGTGAAACTACCATATCTGCATATTTTCCGGCTTGGTCTTTAGCTCCCAATTTATAATAACAATACGCCATTTTATACAATGCTTCACTTATTTCATCAGCTGTAGTTTTGTATGCAGAAACTGTCGCTGCATAAATACTCAACGCCTCTTTATATTCACCTTTGCCGTATGACACGTCACCTATAAAATTATTCGCACGTGCTCCTGCGGTTTGCTTATCTTCCTTTTGCAAAATCGCCATCATATCAAGAGCTTCTTGACCGCGACTGTTTTCATAATAAAACTTCGCCAATTCAAACTCTGCGATTTTATCTCCTTGATTTTTACGAGCCAAAAGCTTTGCCTCATCGACACCGACACCTTTTTTCAGTTCTTCAAGTTCGGCAATACGCAATCGATATTCGTTCTTCTTATCAGTGAAAGCCTGTGTATATGTTTGAATTCGTTCCAATTCACACGGATAATTTTTCATTCGACGATAAATTTCTATTTCTGCCAAAAGCACATTTTCTTTAAAACGAGTCTGCGGATAATCTGTAAGCAATACATTAAATTGTTGCAGTGCGGTCTCATCGTCCTTATTTTGAAATGCACTGTATCCGGCCCAATAATGAACATCATCAAGCTGTTCTTTATGCTCTCCGTATTTTTGAAGATAATTCAACGCAGCACTTTGAACCTCAGAATAACGTTGTTGTGCAAGAAAGCTTTCCATTTGAAGCAAAAGCACGCTGGCATACAACGGGCTGGCAGAAAAACGTCGTCCGAAATCATTTACCATTGCATTTGCCTGTTCAAACTTTTTCTCAGATAATGAAAGCCGAATCAACTCATACAACGCCTGCGATTGAAATTCATTTTCTCCCAACTGTCTGTAAATTCTTTCATACATCGACTGAGCTTTTGTATTGTTTCCCAAGTTTTGATAAGATTTCGCAGCTTGAAACAACGCCTTCATTCCCACTGCCGACGGATAATAATTATTAAAAACCTCCGTAAACTTCACAGCTGCCTGTCTGTAGTCCATCGATGAATAATAACACCAACATTCCATCAACAATGCTTCCTGTTGCATAGCCGAAGCTTTTATCAATTTTCCGGCGGCAGCAAAATTTGTCGCTGCTTCCATATATTTTGATTGTTTGTAATATACCCAACCTAAATAATAATAGGATTCGTTTAAAAACTTACGTTCCTTTGCAGATAAATCGTTTCGTTCTTTTGCATCTTGTACTCTCAATAAGTATTCTTTACTTTTGTCGTATTCTCGCTGCTGCATATAACTCATACCAATCAAACAATCTGACAAAAGCAGCAAATTTTTATGTTTAGAATATGCAATGTCTTTCAGATAAACCGGGAAAACTTCGCCAAGCACCAAGACCTCTTGATAATTAGCGGCATTAAAATTCATTATCATCAAGTTCAGAGCGACATCCGCACGATTTTCCGGAGCCGTTCTGGCTAACAATTTTCGCAATAATCCGGCAGCATCAAGCATTTTTCCTAATGCAGCATAATTTTTTGCACGCAAAATCAACACATTGTCATAAAAATGACTTGCCTCTTCTACATTTTCAATTCTGCTCAATGCACCTTCGTAATCTTTTATTTCATAAAGATAGCGTGCAAAAAGTAAATCATAACGAGTACTTTTGTATTCATCTTGAACTCTCATTCCGTCGGCAATGCGAAGTTGTGTCATTTCACCGTCATATTGCTTTAAGAATTTTCCCAATGCCGCAACTTTTCTTTGTTCAAGAAGCAGTTCCCCTGCACGAATCAACGCTTCTTCTTTCAGCGGAAGATTGCCGTTGATTATAGGCAAGAGCGTTTCATAAGCAATATTCTTTTTTCCCATCGCATTGTAAATCTCTGCCGTATAAAGAATCGCCTTGCTCTTTAACGTAAGCAGTCTTTTTGAATCTTCTTTATTTTTCAGTGAATGCAAGGAATTTTCTACTACACCTACTGTTTCTCCGAAAATCTCGGCAGCCTTTTCATATGCACCTTCGTTGTAGGCAATAGTCCCTGTCAAAAGCAACGCATCTATATTGTAGGTAGAAAGCGGATATTCATTTTTCAGTCGCAAGATATACTCTGCGGCAATTTCTGTATTTCCCTGACGTACTTCTATTTCCGAAAGTCTCAGCAACGCCGTATCAGACGACGGACTGCCGGCCGCATACAAATCTATAAGTTTCAACAATCGTCCGGCATCTTCATCGTTACCTTCTTGAATGTTCAGCTCGGCAAGGTAAAGCCAAAATCTGTCTCTGAACTCATAGCCGTTACCGTTTTTGCCAAGTTTCAACTCCCAGCTTTCCAATAGGTCTCTTGCCATTTTATTTTCATGCTTTCTCATCAGCATATACGCATAAAAAACACTCGCTTCTTCTTGTTTTTCACTTTTATCGTTATTTACGACATGGCTTACCGTCGCCATTGCGGCATCCAAACGTCCTTGTTCGTATTGACAATTCGCCGCAGCAAGCAACGCACGGTCTTCCAATTCAGAAGACGGTTGCAATTTTACGAATCGAAAAAATTGTTCTTCGGCATCGTACCAGTTGCCCATATTTTGAAAAACCAGCCCTCGCCAGAAAATAATCTGCTGTGCATAATCCGACGTTTTATATTTTACCGAAAGTTCGTCCATATACACCAACGCCTGCGTTTGGTTGCCGTCAAAATAATAACTGACAGCCAGATAATACAACGCTTTAGAACGTCCGATGTCATCAGCTTCATTTGTCAGAAGTAAATATTTTTTTAGATTAGTAATGGCAAAGGAATATTGCCCCTTGTTAAAATCCTCCAACCCGGAAGATAGCAACATCTCCCACTTTCCGGCATGAAGAAACACTGTAGTAAGCATGAGAAACACTACAGCTAAAACTTTTTTTTTCATGGAATCTCCCCTATTCTTCGGTTACAGTCGCAGCTTCATCTTCCGTTTTCGATTCTTCAACTTTCTCTTCTTCAGATTGAGGTATTTCTTCCGCACGCTCCGTTACTGTAATATTAATCATCTGCGGACTCATTGAAGATACTGAAATTCCGCCCGGTAATACAATATCTACTTTTTTATATGAATAATTTCCCGGAACGACAACATTGCTACAGTCTACTCCCATCACAATATCGCTTTCTTTCAACTCTGCAATAGCCGCCTCAGACCCTACAAGCGTCAAGCTTACAGGAGTATTGGTTACTTTTCCGGAAAACTCTTTTTTCAAATCTGTCAGATAAACTCGCTCGATAGAAATAGTTTTGCTTCCCTGTTTTTTAGCCAATACAAAATAAACTGTCGCCGTATCGCTTTGCATTCCCTGCAATTTCACTTTAGGACTCGGAGAATTTATCCTTACGTGTCGTTCAAAAGACTCAAACTCGTCACTGATATCTACACGCTCGGTTTCTACTACTTTTATCGAATTGATAATACTTTCCGGTCCGTAAATACGTACATCGGTAGGTTTTATTTTTCGCTCTTTTATATAATATCCCGGTCGCAAAACTCCTGCCGTAGGAACGGAAAGACGTACTGTTTTTTCTTTTACGGCTTCTACATTTATCTCCAGAGACTCCGGAATTACCGTAACACTGCTAAAAAAAGATGCCATTACTTTGGGAATATTGTATTCCACTTTGACTGTCTTTTCACTTCCTGTACTCTCTGAAATCGAACTAAGATCAATATGCACATTAAAATCATCTTCCGACAATTTATTTATGACCTTTTTTTTATCCTTTACGATAATCTTTATATTTTCAGGCAAAGAATTGGAAATTATTAAATTCTCACTCAACCCGTTTATCTGCAACTTTTTAACGAATGTTTTTTCTGTCTGCTCCGAAAATGCTACAAACACGTATAGAATCAATGCCAGAAGAAAACATATCAGTTTAACTGAAAAATTACGATGCATATGCTCTGTAATGAAAGAAAAGATATTACCGACTTTTTTATTCATTTTCATCAGCAAAATCCTCCTGTTCCTCCGATTCGTATCCTAAAAATTTACTTAGTTCCTTACGCAGTCCTTCCT
>JAXJQT010000237.1:0-6065 GCA_036311025.1 Spirochaetota bacterium | reverse complement strand
CAGTTACATTTACTGCCAAACCACGCAATTCTTGAACAAGAACATTGAATGATTCCGGGATACCAGGAGAAGATGTCCAATCACCTTTTACGATATTTTCATACATTTTAGTTCTACCGTTCATATCATCTGATTTAACAGTCAACAACTCTTGTAATGTATGAGCAGCACCGTAAGATTCCAACGCCCAAACTTCCATTTCTCCCAGTCTCTGACCTCCAAACTGTGCTTTACCACCAAGAGGCTGTTGAGTAACCAATGAATAAGGTCCTGTAGAACGAGCATGCATCTTATCATCAACCAAGTGACCGAGCTTAAGCATATAAGTAACCCCTACAGTTACCGGATTTATAAATGCTTCTCCGGTTCTTCCGTCATATAAAGTAAATTTAGAGTTTTCCGGCATTCCACCTTCTCTTAATTTTTCCTTTATATCATCTACAGATGCTGATTCAAAAACACTTGTCGCAAATTTTACACCCAAAGCTCGCCCTGCAAGTCCAAGTTGTGTTTCCATAATCTGTCCGATATTCATACGAGACGGAACCCCCAAAGGATTTAAACAAATATCTACAGGTGTTCCATCTTCCAAATAAGGCATATCTTCAACCGGTAAAACAACAGAAACAACACCTTTATTTCCGTGTCGTCCCGCCATTTTATCTCCGACCTTAATCTTACGTTTATTTGCAACGTAAACTTTTATTATCTCTTCAACACCAGGTTGCAATTCTTCGCCATCTTCTCTGCGTAATCGTTGTACTTCAACTACAACACCTGCAGCACCATGTGGAGCTCTTAAAGAAGATTCTTTAACATCTTTTGCTTTTTCTCCAAAAATAGAATTCAACAATCTATATTCCGGACTTGTTTCAACATCTGACTTAGGTGTAACTTTTCCGACTAAAATGTCATCAGTTTTTACTTCAGCACCCACACGAATAATTCCGTCTTTGTCAAGATTTCCCAATTTACTTTCAGATACATTAGGAATTTCACGAGTAATTCTTTCAGGTCCCAATTTTGTTTCACGAACTTCAACTACATATTCTTTAATATGTATAGATGTAAAAACATCTTCTTTTACCATTCGTTCTGAAAGAATAATCGCATCCTCATAGTTGTAACCATTCCATGGCATATATGCAACAAGTACATTTTTACCAAGAGCCAACTCACCGTCATCACAAGCCGGACCATCAGCAAGGATCTGTCCTTTTGCAATCTTATCACCAACCTTAACAATAGTTGTTTGATTAAAACAAGTATCTTGGTTAGTTCTTTTGTATTTCTGAAGTGTATAAACATCTTCAGTTCCATCTTCAAGTTTAACTTTAATCTCTGTTGCAGTAGAATAACTTACAACACCTGCATTCTTTGCAATAATACAAACACCGGAGTCATAAGCAGCCACTTCTTCCATACCAGTTCCTACATAAGGAGACTCAGTAAACAATAACGGAACAGCCTGACGTTGCATGTTAGATCCCATCAAAGCACGGTTAGCATCATCATGTTCCAAAAATGGAATCATTGATGTCGCAACAGAAATAATCTGACGAGGAGAAACGTCCATATAATCTATTTCATCCGGTGAACGACTGAAATAGTCAGCACCTTTACGACATGTAACTTGTGATTCTTTAAAATTTCCTTTATTATCAATCAACGCACTTGCCTGTGCAATATAATGACGCTCTTCATCCATTGCAGACAAATATTCAACTTCATCAGTAACTTTACCGTCTTTAACCTTTCTATACGGTGTTTCCAAGAATCCATAATCATTCACACGAGTAAAATTACAAAGTGAAACAATCAAACCGATATTTGGTCCTTCCGGTGTTTCAATAGGACACATTCTTCCGTAGTGAGTATAATGAACATCACGCACTTCAAAACCGGCACGGTCTCTTGAAAGTCCTCCCGGTCCCAACGCATTTAATCTTCGTTTATGAGTCAACTCAGCTAACGGATTAATCTGATCCATAAACTGTGACAATTGTGATGTTGAGAAAAATTCCATTAAAGATGTAGATACAGGTTTTACACTAATTAAATCTGTAGGTTTTGCCTGCTCTATTTCTTTTTGTTGCATTCTTTCTTTTGCAATACGCTCAACTCTTGTCAAGGCAGTTTTCATCTGATTCAAAAGAAGCTCACCAACACTTCTGATTCTTCTGTTTCCTAAGTGATCTATATCATCTACAGTCCCTTCACCGTCATAAACCTTTACAAGATATTTAATAACAGCAACAACGTCTTCTTTTGTTAAAACTTGAAGAGATGCGTTCTCATCATCTACAGGGAAATTAAATTTTTTATTAATTTTGTAACGACCAACATCACCTAAATCGTATCTTTTATCAGAGAAATACATTGCTAATATTTCTTTTTCTGCATTCTCTAAAGTTACAGACTCACCCGGTTTTAAGATACTATGTATTTTTTCAATACTGTCATCTTTAGATGGTTCATCTTTAAAAGGATCTTCTTTCGTTACTTCAAAATCTTCTTTTTCGAAACAATTAATAATAATAGGATTATTTAAATATTTTTGATCTTCACTTTCATTACTTGTTTTAGAAAAATCAATAACATAAACTTCTTCTATTTTTTCCTGAACTAACTTATCTATATCCAAAGGAGACAGTTTTGTCCCTGCCTGCATTATTTTTTCTGGATCTTCGTCTGTTTGTTTTGCTTTAAAGATATTTCTTGTTAAAATTTCTCTCGCAGCTCTATCTTGTTCTTCTTTAGTTCTTAAACTAATTTTTTTCTCTTTATAGAAAAGATTTATTATTTTTTCTCTTGTGTCAAAACCTATTGCACGTAAGAAAAAAGTTACAAGAAGTTTTTTCTTTCTATCTATTTTTACATAAACCAGTTTCTTTTTTTCTTCAATTTCAAATTCTAACCAAGAACCTTTATATGGAATAATTCTTGAATTATAAACACCTGTTTTATTGTCATAATTAAAAATAACACCCGGTGAACGATGAATCTGGCTAACAACTACACGTTCAGCTCCGTTAATAATGAATGTTCCACGGTCTGTCATTAAAGGAATTTCGCCTAAATAAATATCTTTTTGACGAATTTCTCCAGTTTCTTCAATTCTGAGGTTTATTAAAATCTTCAAGGGAATAGAATAATTTTGTCCCTTAACCTTAGCTGTGGATTCATCATATTTAATATTATCTTCTTCTAGAAGATACTTCTCATATTCCAAAGACATTTTCTCATCATTACTTTTAATAGGGAAAATCTCTTTAAATAATTTATGAAGCCCTTTATCCTCAAGTTCAAGCCCATTTTTTAAACGCTCTCTCTGAAGAAAATCCTCAAAACTTTTTATTTGAATTTCTATCAACGGAGGTAGATCGGCACAATCCTTTCTCTTAGGACCAATCCATTCTCGTTTGTTTTTTAATATTCTTTTATCCTCATCAAGGTTCATATTCTATACTCTCCTCAAAATATGCTTACAAAGAAGTAACTAGTATAACGACAAAAAGGTACCCTCTTCGCCCTATCAGCTTAAAAGGAATACCGAACTGCAATTAAATAATGAATTCAATTCAAAATTATCAAAATTAATAATAGTCACCCTTAAAAATTATAAAAAGAAATAATACTTCATACTGCTCGTGAATATTAATTCTAAAAAGATTAATTCCAACGATACGAAAAGGTTACCCATAAGGGTAACCTTTTTTGAACAAAATCAAAAAAATTATTTCAATTCAACTGTACAACCAGCTTCAGTTAATTTTTTCTTCATTTCTTCAGCTTCAGCTTTTGAAACACCTTCTTTTAATACTTTGTTTCCAGCATCACACATATCTTTTGCTTCTTTCAAACCAAGACCAGTAATTTCTCTAACTACTTTAATAGCCTTAATTTTTTCAGCACCTGCGTTTACTAAAACAACATTAAATTCATCTTTTTCTTCAGCTGCAGGAGCAGCACCAGCTGCAGCACCAGCTGCAACACCAGCAACAGCAACAGGAGCAGCACTAACGCCAAATTTTTCCTCCATTGCTTTTACCAATTCTGAAATTTCTAATACTGTCATATTAGCAATTGCATCCAAGATTTCTTCTTTAGTTGCCATATTTTCTCCTCTCTTTCTATAATTTTTATATTTTATTTTTTCACATTGTCAGTTTGAGTCCAATGCAGACAACAATGGAGACAAAGGTCATTCAAACAAACAATGCTATTAACACTTTTATAAAGAATCCAGCTTAAGCTGTTTCTTTTTGTTTCTTAATTTGATCCAAAACTCTAACCAAACGTGTTGCTACATCGTTACAGCATAATACAAAATTTTGTACCGGAGCATTCATTGTAGCCATTAAAGTTGCAATTAATTGGTTTCTTCCTGGTAATTTTGACAAAGTTTCCAATTCTTCAATTGAAAATACTTTATCACCAACAAATCCACCTTTTACTTTTAAGATATCACCTGAATCTTTTGCAAAATCAAAAAGAACTTTCGCAACTTCATTTGCATCTTTAGAAACAAATGCAACACCTGTAGGCCCTTTAAGTGCATCTCCAAATTCCGGATATCCTTTTTCTTTGGCAATAACTTTTACATAGTTATTCTTAATAACTACATATTTAGAATTAACAGCAGTTAATTTTTTTCTTAATTCTGTTATTTTTTCAACACTAAGACCTCTATAGTCTGTAAAGATTAAATCTTTTGAATCTGTTTCAAAAAAGTCTTTCTTTATTTGCTCTACTTTATCTATTTTATATTGTTGAATTTTTCGTTCGTTACTCATTGATTTCTCCTACCAAATTAAATAGCTTTATAATTCACTTTAACTGAAGGACTCATTGTAGAAGAAACATAAACAGATTTTACGTATTCACCTTTTAAATCTGCAGGTTTTTTTCTTAATACTTCTTCATAAAGAGTCTTCACATTTTCAAAAATTTGTTCTGCATTCATAGATACTTTACCTACGCCCATGCAAAGAACGCCTTCTTTATTTGCTCTAAATTCAACACGACCTTTTTTAAGCTCTGCTACAGCACCTTTGATATCAGTTGTAACAGTACCAGTCTTTGGATTAGGCATTAAACCTTTTCTACCAAGAACAGGTCCCAATTTACCAACTTCTTTCATCATATCCGGTGTTGCAACAACAACATCAAATTCATCCCATCCATCTTTAACTTTAGCAATTAACTCTTCTGCACCGGCATATGATGCACCTGCGTCTAAAGCTTCTTTTTCTTTATCGCCTTTAGCGAAAACTAAAATTCTTTTTTCAACACCAAAAGAATTTGGCAAAACTACAGTATCACGTACAGTTTGACTCTTCTTAAGATTTAATTTAATTGCAACTTCTACTGTTTCATCAAATTTAGCGATTTTGAAATCTTTTACTATATTCAAAGCTTTCATTAAATCGAACTCTTCCTGAGGATTATATTTCTTCAATGCCTCTAAATATTTTTTACCTCTTCTCATCTATATCTCCTTTACTTTTCTACATCTACACCCATACTTCTGGCTGTTCCTGCAACAATCTTCATTGCTGTTTCTAAATCATTTGCATTTACATCCGGTAATTTGATAGTAGCAATTTTTTTCAATTGTTCCTGAGTCAATTTACCAACCTTATCTTTATGAGGTGCGGCAGAACCTTTAGCTAAACCTAATTCTTTTTTTATTAAGTTAGCTGCCGGAGGTGTCTTAATAACAAAGGTAAAAGATCTATCCTGATATACTGTAACAATTACAGGAAGAATCATTCCTGGCTGATCTTTTGTTTTATCATTAAATTGTTTACAAAAATCCGCTGCTGATGCTCCGTGAGGTCCTAAAGCAGGACCGATACCTTTTGCAGGTGTTGCCTGTCCACCAGGAGCCTGCAATTTTACAACTGCCTTTATTTTTTTTGCCATTTTCGTTTCCTTTCCTTTATTTCAAAGTTCTTTATTTTTTTAATTTAAATAGTATTTTATTTAAATCTTTTCTACCTGGGTGAAATCTAATTCCACAGGCGTAGATCTTCCGAAAATACCAACCATTACCTTTAACT
>JAXJQT010000236.1:0-1989 GCA_036311025.1 Spirochaetota bacterium | reverse complement strand
TTTCAATCATTTCATCCTCCGGTTCTCGTGTAGAAAATAATTGAAAAAACAGTCCCGGCAAAACAAATAATTTTACGATAGGATTTTTTTCGAATTTCGCCGAAAGTTTTAATAACTCATAGCTGACAGAAGAAACTATTGGCATACCTACAATTATATGTGACACGATTATTATCAATTTTTGCAAGCTTCTGTGAGCATCTAAATACCATTGAAATTGATTAAAGAAAATGTTGAAAAACGGAAATATCACAACGGTAATAAGAAAAACTATAAAAATAAAAGAAGTCCCGCAACGTGGATGCAAACGTGAAGATGTACGAACATTTTCTATAGTAAGTTCTTTTCCTGCTTCATAAGCATTGATTGTCTTATGTTCTGCCCCGTGATACCCAAACAAACGTCTTGTATCTTTCATAAAAGAAATCAAAAACAAATAAAGAAAGAAAAAACACATTCTGATTGCACCGGCAACAAGATTATAAATAAACGGCTCTTTTGTATGGTCCAACTTAAAAAGACTTGTAATAAAATACGGAGTCGCAACAAACAGCAACATCGCAAGTCCGAATGCAAAAACATAAGTCAAAATCATTGCAAATGTAGAAGTTTCCTTTCCACTTTCACCGGCTTCTTCCGGAAAAGCAATTTCTGCAGAACGATTAATAATTTTCATTCCGAAATATAAATTTTCACAAAATCCGGCAATACCACGAATAAAAGGCAAACCTAAGAATTTTATTCTTTTTCCCAAAGACACACACGCTTGATATTCTTTATGCAAAGTTTTATCCGGTTTTCTTACAGTAAACGCATAACCGTCTTGACCTCGCATTAAAACACCTTCTATCAAAGCTTGCCCGCCGTAAGCAAGATTCATCTCTTTTTTTTCATCTTTCAAATCAAAACTCCTGTATTTTTCATTTTTGGCAATATAAAGGAAATAATGTAACTTTTCAACGTTTTAAATAAAATCTTCAACTAAAAACGACTTGACTTTATATACTTAACGGTATATAAAAATATTAATATTTCACACAATAAGGAGAAATCAACATGGCAATATCAAATAATTCAATTTTCTATCATATTTATCCTCTCGGATTTTGCGAAGCTTCAGAAAAAAATGATTATCACAGTCCGGCAACATCTTCCCTTTTAAAAATACCAGATAACATTGAACATTTTAAAAAAATGGGAATAAATGCTGTTTATCTTGGACCTCTATTTGAATCTGAAAGTCACGGATACAATACTGTAGATTACTATCACGTTGACAGACGACTCGGAACAAATGACGACTTACGCAATCTTATCAATAATTTTCACGCCAATGGAATAAGTGTAATTCTGGACGCTGTATTCAACCATTCCGGCAGAGAGTTTTTTGCATTTAAAGATATAAAAAATAATCGTAACAATTCCAAGTATACCGACTGGTACTTAAATATTAATTTCTCCGGAAATAATCATTACAACGACGGCTTTTCTTATGAAGGCTGGGCCGGTTGTTTAGATTTGGTGAAATACAATTTAAAAAATCCGGAAATAAAAGAACATTTGATACAAGCTGCATTACAATGGATAAGAGAATTTGATATCGACGGATTACGACTCGATGCCGCCGATGTTTTAGATTTTGATTTTATGCGAGAACTTTCGGCACGATGTCGCAACGAAAAGCAAGATTTCTGGTTTGTCGGTGAAGTTGTTCACGGCGACTATGGTCGTTGGATACGTGATGCACATCTTAATTCCGTAACAAATTATGAAATCTACAAAGGAGCCTGGTCCAGTTTTAATGATAATAATCTTTTCGAAATCGCCTATTCTCTCAAACGGCAATTCGGTCAAGGCGGAATTTACCAACAAATTCCGATGTACAATTTTTTAGACAACCACGATGTCAACAGAATTGCGAGTACATTAAAATGCAGTGAACATTTACCTCTTGTATACGGATTATTATTTACAATGCCGGGGATTGCG
>JAXJQT010000235.1:0-6818 GCA_036311025.1 Spirochaetota bacterium | reverse complement strand
TGAGTATGTTGATGTAGTAGAAAATCTTGCTATTGAAAGAGCAAAGAAATTGTTTGATTGTGAATATGTCAATGTTCAGCCGCATTCAGGAAGTCAGGCGAATATGGGAGTTTATTTGTCTGTATTAAAACCCGGCGATAAAATTTTGGGAATGTCTTTGGCACATGGAGGGCATTTGACTCACGGTGCGACAGTGAATTTCTCAGGTAAAGTTTTTAAGTCTGTTACATACGGAGTTTCAAAAGAAACCGGATATATTGATTATGATGAACTTGAAGCTATAGCAAAAAAAGAAATGCCTCAAATCATTGTTGCCGGTGCGAGTGCTTATCCCAGAGTTATAGATTTTAAAAGATTCAGAGAAATAGCAGACAGTGTCGGTGCTTATTTAATGGTAGATATGGCACATATTGCCGGACTTGTAGCTGTCGGTGTTCATCCGTCACCTGTTCCGTATGCACACTTTGTGACAACTACTACACATAAGACTTTACGTGGTCCACGCGGCGGTATGATTCTTATGGGAAAAGATTTTGAAAATAAAATGGGAATTGTCGCTCCTAAAAGCGGTCGTGTAAAAATGATGAGTGAGATTATTAACGGAACTGTTTTCCCGGGAATTCAGGGCGGACCGTTGATGCATGTAATTGCAGGAAAGGCAGTTGCTTTTAAAGAAGCCTTGGATGTCTTTTAAAGATTATCAAATTCAAGTTGTAAAAAACAGCCAGGCTTTAGCAAAAAAATTGCAAGAGTATGGATTTGAATTGTTTTCAGGCGGAACTGATAATCACTTAATGTTGATTAATTTAAACAATAAAGGTGTTACAGGAAAACAGGCTGAAGAAGCGTTGGATAAAGCCGGAATTACTGTTAATAAAAACGGAATTCCTTTTGATACACAGCCTCCTACAGTTACCGGCGGATTGCGAGTTGGTACTGCGGCATTGACTACCAGAGGTATGAAAGAAGCAGAAATGGAAATGATTGCGGGCTGGATGAATCGCATTATTTCTGATATTGATAATGTTGCTTTGGGACAGGAAATCAGAGCTGAAGTAAAAGCTTTGTGTGAAAAATTTCCTATTTACTAAAATACAATAAAGGATTGGTGGATGATACAAGAAAATCTTGCGTTTTTATTGGAGAATTTATCCGGAGTTTGGAAAATACTTTTAAATCGTGTGATGATATTAAGTTGTTCCTCTCAAATAATGTCAATGTTTGTAAAAGCGTTGATAAAGTCAGTAAAGAATAAGAAATTTTCTTTGAAAGAAATGGCGAGTTATGGAGGTATGCCTTCCAGTCATACTGCTTTTATTGTATCGGCAACACTTGGTTTGGGTGTTGAATACGGATGGAATTCAGCTGTATTTGGATTCGGAATAGTATCTGCATTGATTGTTCTTGTGGATGCAGTAAAGCTTCGCGGAACGATTGACAGAGTAAATGAACGTTCGAGTTATTTGGCGAAAGATTGTCCGGAATCAGAAATCGGTAAGAAACCGAAATTTATAGCTCATAAATTTAGTGAAGTTATAGGCGGTATAATATTTGCAGTGATTTATACATTCTTGTTTTATCTCTTTTTCAAAGGATTCTTTGATTTTGCTAAGTAAAACAGTTTGTTTTATTTAAACAAAAAGCTCAGAGTTACATTGTGATTATGTTTCTCTGAGCTTTTTTATTTTAGTGTTGTATAAAAAACTAATTAATGATGTTTAATTTTTAATGCAAGTCGGTATAGACTGTATTTTAAAGGCGAAAAGACAATATCGTATGCCGGTAAGAATCTGGTAGTTCCGTTACCGAATTTTAGTTTGAAGTCTGTTACTCCGTGTAAAGAGTCGTGCTCATTTTCCGGATCTGCAATTCCCATAAAATCATAATATTCACAGCCGTTTGCTTTTCCGTAGCGGAGTGCTTCCCATTGTAACAAATACGGAGCCATTAGATTGCGTTTGTGGCCGGCAGATGCTCCGTAATAATATAATGCTTGGCGACCGCTGTATGTGAAAATCCCGCCGGCAATTATTTCATTTTCATGTTCTGCTACCATAAAACGAGCAAACGGCAGGCTGTCGAGAAATGATTTGTAATATTCAAGACCGTTTGCACGAAAACCGTCACGTGCGGTTGTGATTTCTAAAAGGTGATAGAATTGAGGGATTTCTTCAGGTGTTCCTTCACGAACGATAACACCTTTTTTTTCTGCGAGTTTGATATTATATCGTCCTTTAGGCTTCATCGCGGTTAATATTTCATCTTCACTTTTTGTAATATCAAGAATATTTGTGAATGTCGGGATTATCGCTTTTACGTTAAAGTTGTGATGTGGCATATCATGCAGAAGTTGATTGTCCTTTTCATTATATGTAACAACCCAGTCAACAAAACAATGCATCAGTTTTTTTTTCTTTTGCAATTTGTTTCAGTCCGTCAGTAATTACTTTATAAAGTTCAGCAGAGAGGTTTTCTTCTTTATAAAGAATACCGCCTTGTATATAACCGAAGCGAAAAATTGAACGGTGACGTATTTGCATGATTCCGGCAGCTAAAACTTCGTTTTTATCTGTAACACCAAAAAAAATACATGGATTTCCGTGTTTTTCTTGAAAGGCGGCCCAGTGCGGAGTGTGCCATAATGAACCGCAAGAATGTGCGGAAAGGAAATTTTCTAATTGTTGAGATTGTCCTTTTATGAATTGCATTGTTTTCCTCCTGCCGGATAATAAATTTATTAAATCGAAATAATAAAAAAAAACTCCCTGTGAAAAGGGAGTTTTAAGAATAGCGATGATCGGATTTGAACCAATGACCCCCCGGATATGAGCCGGATGCTCTGACCAACTGAGCTACATCGCCATAACGATGTGTCCTTATATCAATTTTTCGACCATTTTGTCAAGAAAAATCGTCACGAGAAAGTGGTTTTCCTATAAAAACTCCGTCACCGCCTAAATAAGTACGAATCTGACCGTCAATCAAAAATTGAATCTGCTTAATATCTGTATATTCCGTAGCTGTGAAGACGATTTGTTTTAATTGTAATACTGTAGATTCCCGTCCGAATGAATTAAATTCAAATTCTGTAGAGAAATCGAGAAACATAATATTATTTTCTATTTTAATGCTTTTTAACGTTGTGTTTTCCGGAATATTAGTGACAATATCGTGAGATTCTTCGGCTTCTGTCGGGCCGGAAAGTAATGCTTTCAGTGCATGTTCTAAAGAGTTGTCTGTAGGAATCTTACGAAATGCCGTGAGTATTCGCTGTGTGCCGTTTTCTAATATTCGGCAAAAATATACTTTCCCGGTGATGAAATCTTCAGTTGATACGCTTTGTTCCGTTGATTGTTCTTGTACAATTTCCGGTTCTTTCATTTCGGTAGATTCCGGAATCTGATTTTCTTGCTGTGAAATATTGCTCTTTTTTTTTGATGGTTTACACATTTTCAGTACAAGTACACCGGTTATAATAATAACTAATAAAATGATAAAAAAACCGATACCGCTGCGTGAATTGTTGTTTTGATTTTCATTCATTTTGTTTCTATCTCTCCAAAATGTTTTATAAAATTAAAAAGCTGTACCAAAATGCAAAAACTACTTTTGATACAGCTTTATATAAGTGAGTTACAGAAATAAACCGGACTAGCTTATTTTACAGTGAAAACTACACAGTCAGGATAATACTGTTGATTTTTTCCCATGTATAACTTGTATTCACCTGTTCCGTATTTGCATGGAATCGTAACTTCAAAAGTTTTATCATCAATCCAGTTTGGTTTTAATACACCGCAACCGGCATAGTAACTTTTTCCGTCTTCCAACATATATTTTGCATCAGCATTAGGGAATGTAGCAAATACTACAAGGTTGTTTTTATCAAAACTTCCCAAAAACTCACATTTCAATGTAACATCACTGTCAGCTGCAGCATTTGCAGGAATGTCAGAAATCAAACGAGCTACAGAATCTGTCATCAATTGTGTAACATAATAAATATTGTCTGCACTTGGAGCAGAAACACCGATACCTGTAAAGTTAACATCTGCAGCTAAAATGTTTTTCTTATGTCCGTCAGAATTCATCCAAGCATTTACAAGAGTTTCTGCGATTTCTGTTTCATTTTCACCTTTGCAATATGCAATGTTTTCAAAAACTCCGAAAAATAATTTAGGACTTGCTATTCTTACACGTTCAGCAGGAAGCTTTCCTTTGCTTACATGAGAAAGTTTTGTATTTGCCAACATGTCGGCACTGTGTTCTCTTGCACTGTCTTGCAATTGAGTATCAACTTGTAATTGAATCAAATTGTTGTCGACACGTTGTTTATTAACAAGTCGCAAAATTTCCTGCTCAATCAAGTTTGTATCAAGAGCAAATACTCCGAATACTACGGAAAAAAGTAATCCTACTAAAAACATCTTTTTCATTATAAAAACTCCTTTAATCTGTTCTACATTTTATCGCAGTTATAGAACAATATCTGAAAAAATAAAATGTATTTCATTCTAAATATATCGGTATTTTTTTTCTTTGCAAAAGAGTTAAAAGTTAGATTTCTCTTTAATAGACAAAGAATTTGCATTGTAGTATAAGTCGACACAATTTCACTAACCGGAAAAATTATAAATTATAACAAGGATAGAATTTGTATGACAATGAAAATGGAATTAATGTCTCCTGCCGGCAATTTAAAAAGTTTTGCTGCAGCAATAGAAGCCGGAGCAGATGCGGTTTATTTAGGATATTTAAAATTTAACGCTCGTCGTCCTGCTGATAATTTTGACACTCCGGTGTTGAGAAAACTTTGTGAAGAAGCACATCGACGTGGGAAAAAGGTTTATGTCACACTGAATATAGATTTAAAAGATAATGAATTGGCAGAAGCTTTAAGAGTTGTGGAAATGCTTTGTCAAATAAAAGTTGATGCGTTGATTGTAAAAGACTTGGGACTTATTTATTTGTTGAATAGTCATTATAAAGGAAGAATTGCATTTCATGCATCGACGCAGCTTGCCGTGACATCGGCAACAGGTGCAAAACTTGCCGGTAAATTGGGATTCAGTCGGGTAGTGTTGGCTAGGGAATTGACCGGAGAGGAAATTAAAGAAATCAGTGACAGTTGTGAAATCGAGACAGAAGTTTTTGTAGAAGGCTCTATGTGTTTTTGTGTTTCCGGTAGATGCTTGATGTCATCATGGGTAGGCGGACGAAGCGGTAACCGAGGAGCTTGTACTGCACCGTGTAGATTGGCGTGGGAATATAACGGCAGCGGGGAAAAGTTTCCGTATTTTTCGATGAAAGATATGTTGCTGGTAAAACATCTTGAGAAAATAGCAGCTTGCGGAGTTGATACGTTAAAAATAGAAGGGCGACTCAAAAGTCCCGGCTGGGTGTCGGTAATCACTTCTATTTATCGTAAAGCGTTGGATAGTCAAAGTACAGAAGAAGAAACGGAAGAGTTTCGAAAAAGATTGGCGACTTATTCTGCACGTGAAACAGGCGAGGGACATTTTTTCTCTCATGAAAATCTTGTCGGTAAAAATGAGAATTGGGCGAGTTATAACAAAAACATCCAGATGGAGACAAAGTTTGATTTTGATTTGTTTGTTTCCCAAAAGAAAGCTGAAATTACATCAAACGAAACTACAGCACAAATCAAGATACAAGTTGATGAGGAAAGTGATTTTGTGACATTAAAGATTCAACTTCCTAAAAAAGGCAAAGTTGCGACTTTGGGAGATTTGGCAGAAGCATTGGAATGTGAAGGTATAAAAGTGACAGTAGATGACGAAAATTGTCAGACAGCTGCACGTGAAATCAAAAATGCCGTTGATAATGTCATTACGAAAGTAAAACAACTTGAGAAAAAAAATGCGACATTACCGGCATTATCCGAAGAGATTCAAAAAGTTGTTGATTATAAATATATTCCGTCCCAAAGAAAGTTGAAACTCGGCGATGCACCGGACAAGGTAATAATATCAGCAGAACAAGTGCGGTTTATTACAAAAGAAAACTTTCCGGGATTAAGGATTGTCAATATTTGTATAACGCCGGATATTTTGGATGATGATCTTGAGCGAATTGTAAGGCTTTTGAATGATTATGAAGTGATAGTTTCATTTCCGCCGGTAATTTATCAGACGGAAGAAAAAGCATACAACAGCTTGATTGAAAAGTGTTGTTCTTTGGGGCTTTACAACTTTCAGGCTGACAGTCTTTCGATGTTGGAACTTCTTTCTGCTAATGAAAAGTGTAGGATTTACGGAGGAATGTGGCTTTCCGTATTAAACAGAAAGTCTGCACAGTTACTTTATAAACTTGGTTGTCAGTCTGTTTATGCTACACCGGAAGCAGATGAGTTTGTGTTGGAGGCACTGGACAATACTGTCGAGGGACAATTGGAAGCGTTGGTTTTTGGTAGATTACCGTTATTTATCTCAAGAGTAAAAGATGAAAAGTTTGTTGATGGTACGGTTTTCAGTGATAACATCGGTACAAAAATAGAATGCAGACAAATGGATAATGTTTCTTATTTTTTCAGCAAAGAATATTTTTATCTTTCAAAACAGGAATGCAGTAAGAGAGAAATATATTTTGACCATTTGACTGCTGATTTGAGATTTTGTGATATTAAGATATGGAATGATTTACAAACAGCGAAACCGATAAAAGGGAATCCGTTTAATTTTTCAAGAAAATTGGTCTAAGAGATAAAAAAATGCACTTTCTAAAAGTAAAATTTATTTGCTTTTAGCAGTGCATTTCTTGTTTTATGTGCTCTTGGCGGTTGTATGTTTTCTGCTATC
>JAXJQT010000234.1:0-3558 GCA_036311025.1 Spirochaetota bacterium | reverse complement strand
GCTAACATTATTCGAAGCCACAAGTCATAATCTTCGCACACCTGTAATGTTTCGTCGAATACAACGCATTTATCAAAGATATCGCGTCTTGACATTACGGCAGACGGAGCAATCAGTGAAAAATCAAGGGAACGATTGAAAATATCGCCGCCGGTTTTGATAAAACGCTTGCGAGGATTGACACGCACGCCGTTTCGAATCCAGATTTCATCAGCATGAATAATGTTGTACTCGGGATTTTCTCTGAAAAACGCCAGCTGTAATTCCAGTTTCTTAGGCAACCATTCGTCGTCACTGTCCAGAAATGCGATAAAATCCCCTTTGGCTGCAGCTATTCCTTGATTGCGTGCGTGGCTTACACCGTGACACTCTTTATTTTCCAGCCAGATAATCTCAACGGCAGATTCGGCAAAATCCGACATTATGCTTTGCGGATTGTCAGTGGAACCGTCGTCGCAAATAAGTATTTCGCACGGCAAAACTGTTTGATTTAATACACTTCTCAATGCCCGACAAAGTAATTCTTTCCGATTGTACAATGGTATGATAATAGATACACTCTCATTGTTTGCTGTGTGATTTAAAGTGGGTTTCAGTGCGTTTTGCTTATTTATCATCTTGTAAATTCCATTTATCAAGAAGCATTGCGAGCGTGTCTTTTTTACCTAAATCTTTTTCTATATCCAGTGTTTCTATCACATCTTCCGGTATTTCCCCCATAAACGGCGACGGATTACGTTGAGATGTTTCTTTGAACTTGGTACGTTCTCTCGGATATGAAAGAAACAGCCTTTCTCTTGCTCTTGTAACAGCTACGTAGAACAGTCGGCGTTCTTCCTGGTCGGTACCGGTTTCTTCCATAGTTTTATCATGCGGAATCAGTCCGTCTTCCACACCGATGACAAAAACGACTTTGTATTCCAATCCTTTTGCCGAGTGGATACTCAAAAGGCTTATTTCGTCGCCGTCATTCTCGTCGTCTCTTGTAGAAAGACTCACACGTTGCAAATATTCGTAAATATTCGGATCCATATTGTCCGGATTTTTTTCGTAATTACTGATTGATTGATAAAGCTGGCTGATATTTCGCATTTTGTACTGTACGGATTTAGGGTCTTTTACTTCCAAAAGCAACTTCCCTTTATAATCAATTTCATCGACAAGGTTAGAAACTGTTCGTGCAATATTACGCGGTTTAAAAATTTGCTCACGGTATTTTTCGATAAGATTATAAAAGTCTTCCAAATACGGCGTGGTTTTCGGCCCGAGAACTCCCAAACGAACAAAGTCACGTATAGAACAATACATAGATGAATTTGTCTCTTTTGCATGTTCCATTATCGCCGTGATTGTCGCATTGCCGATTCCGCGTTTCGGAGTATTAATGATTCTCGTAAGCGAAACTTCGTCTTCCATATTTGCAATGAAACGCATGTAACTTAGAATATCTTTGATTTCGGGACGTTCGAAAAACTTCGTAGCTCCGATTACTTTGTACGGAATATTATTCGTTCGCAACAATTCTTCTATCGGTTGAGATTGATTGTTCATTCTGAAAAGAATTCCGAAATCGCTGTATTTATACCCTTCAAGGTGCAGTCTGCTTATATAAGTCATGACAAATTCGGCTTCATCCTCCGGGTCTCTGGCTTCGTACCATTGAATCAAGTTACCCGGACTGCCGGATGTCCAGAGTTTTTTTGCTTTTCTGTCAGTATTACGACAAATGATGGAATTGGCTGCTTTTAATATATTTCCCGTACAACGATAGTTTTGTTCGAGTTTGATTTCTTTAATCGGATAAAAATCTTGCTCAAACATTGAAATATTGCTTGAGTTCGCTCCTCGCCATGAGTAAATAGACTGGTCGTCATCACCTACAACCGAAATATTTCTGTGTTTGTATGCAAGCATTTTCATCAATCTATACTGCATAGACGATGTGTCTTGATACTCATCTACAAGAATATAACGCCAACGGTTTCTGTATTTTTCGAGAATTTCCGGATGTTCTTCGAACAGGATAATCGGGAGTTTGATAAGGTCGTTAAAATCTACCGCATTGTATGCCATTAAATTTTTTTGATACATTTCGTAAATACGCGGAAGATTCGGGTCTTCTATGCTTGACGGAGAGCTCATTTTTATTTTTATCAGCCCTATTTTGAACAACAAATCTTTTAGGTCGTACTCATCTTCGGGAAGTCTTAATTCATGGATAATTTCTTTTAGCAGCTTTTGGCAATCGGAATCATCATAAATCGAAAATTTTCCTCGGTATCCTAAATGTGTGATTTCCTTTTCTAGAATCTGCAATCCCAACGAATGAAAAGTCGTAATCGTAATTCCTTTTTTTCCTTTTCCGACTAATTTTGCTACACGCTCCTTCATTTCACGGGCAGCTTTATTTGTAAATGTCACGGCAAGTATTGACGAAGCCGGAACTCCGATATTTACCAGATATTGGATTTTGTGAGTGATAACGCGAGTTTTTCCCGAACCGGCACCGGCTAATATCAATAACGCTCCGTCAGTCTCTACGACAGCCTCGTATTGTTCAGGATTTAAAATTTTACGTAATTCTTCTTGTATTTGAAGTTTTCTTGCTTGTGATACCATTTATTTTCCCAGATTAAGATTTTTGTGCTATGACTTTGGTGTTCTTTTTAATTGTATAAATCCATGCACAAATCAATGAAGTCAGCGGAATGGTAAAAAGAATTCCGATGCTTCCCGAAAGCGTTTGCAAAATTTCTGCGACAATTAATTCCCTGTTAAAAAGTCCCAGCCATGATGTTCTGTATGCAATTAACAACAGTACAAGAGATAATGAGCTTCCTATGTATGCCAAAACAAGAGTATTTGCCATTGTTCCCATCATGTCACGCCCGATAGTAAGTCCGGAACGGAAGATTTCATGTGCCGGCGTATTCGGAGCTTTTTCTTTTACCTCGTATAATGCAGACGAGAGCGAAATTGCGACATCCATTATCGCACCGATTGCACCGATAAGAATTGCGGCAAATGTGATAGCTTTTAGATTTATCGGGTTGTCCGGATTTAGATAAAGTAAATATAAAGACTCGTCATTTACCACGCCGGTAAGCTTCATGACAGCACCGGCAACTAATGCAATTCCTCCGGAGACGGCAGTTCCCGCCAGACAGCCCATTGCTGCACAAAGAGCTTTTTTTGATGTTCCGTATACAATCAGCAAAGTCATTGCCGTGATAAATATTGACACACATACAGCCCAAAAGTAAATATTTTTTCCGGCTAAAATCGCAGGAATCAACACGTAAAAAACGGAAATACACGTAAATGCAAGCGACAAAATCGTATTTATACCTTGTAATTGCCCGAAAATGATTAACAAAGCCATAAATGCAACTCCCAGCCACACAAGAGTGTCACTTCGCAGATACTCTGCAAACATCCAATAGTTTCCGTCTTTAGGGTCATTTATACGACATAAAAGAATTTTGTCGCCTACTTCGATTTCTTTTATTTTTACCGGCAAATATGAATCTACCGTTTGCACTGCAGGAACTTTCATTC
>JAXJQT010000233.1:0-1433 GCA_036311025.1 Spirochaetota bacterium | reverse complement strand
GAATGAAATAAGAGCGAAAATGTATGATGATTTTATAGTAAAAATGCTTTCTTCTCAAAAATCACAAGATGCTTCGATTTTAGATTTAATTAAAAAGCATGATTATTCTATAGAGTCATTACATTCATTCTTTATGGAAGTTTTTGATTTTGTGTATTTCTCGGTAAAAAAACAATTGCCTTATACAAAGCATTTGAGTCTTATTTCAAATGCCGTGAGTGAGTTGTTGGAAAATACTTTCAAATATTCATCCAGAAAATATTATATTACCGTGACTTTGGATAAAGAAGGTGAATATCCTTTAAATATTTTTATAGAAAATGCTTATGACGGTGATGATATAGAAAAGATAAATGAAAATATTCAAGCATTGCGTCGCGGTATTGAAGAGGTTAATTCTTATAAAACACCGGAAGAAGCTTATTTTGAGATAATGAAGAATCGTTTGGAGAATTCTCTGGACGAAAACGGTGAAGCCGTAAAAACTTCTCGTTTGGGATTGGCTAAGATTTGTGCTGATACAAGATCCAGAATATCATTGGAAACAAAATCTGCTCACTTGGGAGCAAACGGTATTACGATAAAAGTAAGTATTCCTTTAGAGTTGTATTCTAAGGAATATTTCACCGGTATAATAGATGAGTCGTTGAAACATTCTTAATTTAGAGTTTTATAATTGAAGCAGTCGGTTTTATCCGGCTGTTTTTTTTATTTGTGCTGATGGCGGAAAAAAATTAAAAACGGGAATCTATCTCGTTGTCTGTAACTTTTTTTGAGAGAAAAAAGATATTCGCTTAAAATCAAAGAGGGCAGTCTTTTTTTGAAAATTATAGTTAATTAAAGACTTTCCCTCTTTGCGTTTTTAATCAAATCATGCAATTTCTTTTTTTAACATTTTTTTGATACCTTGGAATGCAACCGTGATTCCCAGAGCAAAAAGAGCGATTGCAAAAATAAGTTGTAAGCTGTCTCCCATAATATTGGTAGATTTATGAGTTACTAAAAGTTGTGTCGTTGAAATAACCGTTAGAGTTAATGCAACCAAAGTTACAAGAAGCATAACAATCATCGGAATCCAAAGCATACAACCTTGTCTTTTTGTTGATTTGAAAAATACGGCACAAGCAATCAAAGCTAATGCACTTAACAATTGGTTTGCCGAACCGAATAGCGGCCAAATATTTGCATATCCGACACGAGCTAAAATATATGCTAAAACAAGTGTGATTCCTGTTGCAAAGTATTTGTTTGTACAAACTTTTTCAACTGTATTGTAATTATCTTCAGATTTAGAACTGTCAATAAAGAATTCTTGGAAGGCAAGGCGGCCGACACGTGCGACACTGTCTAAACTTGTTAATGCAAATGCAGAAACAGCAAGTGTAATAAGTGTTCTGGAAACATCTTCAGGAATTGAAAGCTTTGTTAAGAAG
>JAXJQT010000232.1:0-6028 GCA_036311025.1 Spirochaetota bacterium | reverse complement strand
TTTTCTTTAGATTTCAATTCATTCTCACGATTGAGAACAAGCTCCTCCATCAAACGAACTTTTTCTTCTTTTTTACCTAATTCTTCACGTTCCAAAAGATAAATGCTCTCAGCTTTTGCCAATTTATTCTTTGTTCTGGCTGCTTTGATTTTGCTTACGCCGGGAACTGGAATATCAAGTCTTACACCGAGCAACTGTCCGGTAAAATCAATCACTACAAGTCCGCCGATTACCAATACAACTATCAGTAATAACAGGAGAATTATTTTTTTCATATCCAATTTTTCTGCCATATCTTTGTCCTATTTTCTTAACATCTTTGTAATTTTAGCTACATACTTTTGAGTCTCGTCAATCGCCGGAATGCCGTTTACCGCATCAACTTTATGCGGACCTGCATTGTAAGCCGCCAACGCTTTTTCCAAATCTCCGTCATATCTTTCAAGCATTTGCTTCAAATACTTCGCACCGCCTTCGATATTTTGCTCTATATCAAAAGGCATTTTTACACCCATATCAAGTGCTGTTTGCGGCATAAGCTGCATAAGTCCCATCGCACCGGCTCTGGAAACTGCATATTGATCATAATTAGACTCTGTTTTTATCACGGCATGCACAAGTTCTTCCGGCAAACCGTAACGTTTACTTACTTGTGCCACTTTACCGGTAATTCGTTCATCTTTTGTTTTTTCGATTTTATTAACTTTAGTAACAGGTTCTTCATGTTGCAACATTATCGGATCCAACGCTTCACTTCCGGATGTAATATAAACAAACGGATGATATCCTGCGTCTTTTGTCGAAGCTATTTTTCTTGACTTACTCGATGTAGAACTGCCGGCCATAGCCTCCTGCAAACGAGATTCAAATGCCGAAACAAATTCCGGTTTCATTCTGGAATTCAGAGTCGTTCCCATATTAGTGATTTCCCCCATTCTTTTAGTAAAATTCTCAAGACCTTGACTCCGTTGTGCTAATGAATCAAAACTAATCATTTATCTCTCCTGTTACACTTTTAGACTTCCTAGAATGCGTCATCATACTCAACGCAACCTCATCAATCATGTCAGTCTCTTCGTTTTCCATTTCCAACAAAAAGTTTTCATAAGCCTTTTCTTTTAATTTTTCCAAAATCTTACGCTGTTTCATTGCTTCACGCAGTATATTTTCTCGTTCTTCAAGCAAAGGTTGCAATTCTGTAATCGCACGATTGTTAAGTTCTTTTCTACGTAACAAAGCTCGTACATTGGCGTCAAATGCTGCATAAATATTAAAATCCGGCATTTGACATTCATTCAGGTAAGCTTCACGTTCCACGTTCGTTTCTTCGATAATGCGTTGACAATCTTGATTATCAAGTTCAAACACATTTTTTCTCTGCAAAACTTCTGCATACGCAATCTTAGCTTCCTGTTCCGCACGTTCTCGTATTTTCAGAACCTTCTCCAGTCTAAACTGAAAGCGTTTCATAATCCTCCCGTTACAAAATCACCAAAAACATAAACAACGTCTTTTGCTTGTTTTTCTTAAAAAAAGCCTATCCTTTTTTGTTTAGAAAAAACTCTCATCTAAAATGTCGGATTCTTCTAAATTTTCATTAGCATCTGAATCAATTAAAGGTGAAACTACACTATCCAATGACTCTAAACATTCTTCCCAAGTCATTCCGTCTTCTACATCTTGCTGTAAAAAACTTTCCATGCTGTCGTGCAACATTATAGCTGCATCTACAATCGGACTGCTGCCTTTTGCATATGCACCCAGTTTTATAAAATCTTCATTTTCATTGTACGCCGCCATAAGTTTCAAAAACATATCCGCCTTTTCACGATGACTTCGCTGCGTTACTTTTGACATCAAACGAGACACGCTTTGCAATACATCGATTGCCGGATAATGACGACGTTGTGCGAGTTTTCTGTCCAATACAATATGTCCGTCCAGGATTCCTCGAACGGCATCCCCGATTGGTTCATTCATATTGTCACCTTCTACCAGAACAGTATAAATTCCGGTGATACTTCCGCGTTCTCCGGTTCCGGCACGCTCCAATAGTTTCGGTAAAGAATTGAAAACCGACGCCGTGTATCCTTTAGTCGCCGGCGGCTCACCCAAAGAAAGCCCGATTTCACGCTGTGCCATAGCAAAACGAGTCACGGAATCCATCATCAAAAGCACATCTTTTCCCTGATCTCTGAAATGTTCGGCAATTGCAGTAGCCACATAAGCACCGCGTACACGACACAAAGCATTTTTGTTTGAACTTGCAAATACGAGAATCGACTTTTTCAATCCCTCACTGCCAAGTTCGTGTTCTATAAACTCATGCAACTCTCTCGAACGTTCACCGATAAATGCTATTACGTTTATATCTACATCTGCATTACGAGCTATCATTCCCAAAAGCGTAGACTTACCCACACCGGAACCGGCAAAAATACCGATTCTCTGCCCCTTACCGATTGTAAGCAATCCGTCAATCGCCTTTACCCCCGTAGGCAAAGGTTCACGTATCGGGCGACGTTTCATCGCGTCACTGGGCAGATTGAACACCGATGCAACTTGTGATGAACCAATCATTCCAAGTCCGTCATACGACCGTCCGGTTCCGTCGAGTACACGCCCGAGCAAATATTCGCCTACATACACAGACAATTCTTCACCTGTAGCGATTACTTTATTACCGATTTCGATTCCTTCCATTTCGTCATAAGTCATCAAAATCGTTTTACCGACTTCGATTCCGATAACCTCGCCTTGAATCTCTTTTCCCGTAGATGTAATGATTTTACAAACTTCACCGACTGCTGCCGGCGGACCGTTACTTTCTACAGTCAATCCTTTTACACAAGTCACTTCACCTGTAAATTTGACTGGTTCCAAACGGTCTACCATTGAATTGTATTTTCCGATATCAAGAAGAAAATTCTCTAATGAACTTCCTTCCTTCTGAATATGTTCTGCCATTCTTTACCCTCCCAAGTTTAGAACATCGAACCTGTAAAATTTCAAAAACCCGACTGCTTGTTTCACTCAACAAACAGACGGGATTTATGAAAAAATTATTATTATTTTTCCTGCTCTTTCGGCTCATTGCTTTGTACTTGCAACGGAACCATTCCTTGAATCTTATCTTCAATTTCATGCAGCTGACTCGAAATACGAGCGTCAAGCGTACCGAAATCTGTCTCGATAATACAACCGCCTTTGTCCACAGTAGTATCTTCGAGTATTTTAATATTCTCCGTTTCTGCAATCTTTATAAATTTATCTTTGTACTGTGTTGTCAGCTCCAAATCTGCAAGATTTACTCTGATTGCAATATTCTTTCGTGTAGAAAGTTTTTTCAACGAGTGAATCACGTTGTTGATAACAACATTCTTTTGGTTTTCAGAAAGTACTTTGATAACTTTTCTGGCAATCGAAAGCACCAAAGAAATAATCTGCTGTTCCGCTTCTATAAAAATAGAAGTTCTCTTATTAATAATACCGTTAATCATATCGTGCATTCGCTCGGTAAGACGCTCAACTTCTCCGTTGGCTTTAGCAATTCCCTCATCCCAGCCGTCTTTATATCCTATTTCTCTGGCTTCGCTGATAATCTTTTTTTCTTTCTCGGCGATTCCGTCTTCTATTTTTCTGGCCTCTTCGTTTGCCTTTTCCAAGATATTACGAGCATCATCTTCCGCATTCATTCTGATGACTTGTGCTTCGTCATTTTTTTCTTTTACAATAGCAAAAGCCTGCTCTTTAGCATTGTTGATAATTTCTTCGGCTTGGGCGTTCAATTCAGCTTCACGTTGAAGTTTCAATGCTTCAAACTCAGCTTCAAAAGCATCACGTTCGGCACGCAATTCTTCTATAGATTTTCCTTCTTCGACCTCTTCTTCTACCGGCTCTTCTTCTACCTCAGTAAGCGGAACAACCGGAATTGTATAAGTATCTTCAGAAGGTTTTACTTCAAGAGATCTAAAAAAGTGCTTTGTCATATATCATACTCCTGCCATTTTTCATTACACTACAAGTTCATCTTCACCGGCTCTGGCAACAATGATTTCACCGTTGTCTTCCAATCGTCTGATGATACCTACGATTTTCTGTTGAGCTTCTTCTACGTCTTTCAATCGAACAGGTCCCATAAAGTCCATATCTTCTTTTAATACAGATGCAGAACGTTTTGACATATTTCGATAAATCTTATCCTGAACTTCAGAGTTTACACCTTTGAGAGCTTTAGCCAACTCGGTAGAATCCACATCTCGAAGTACACGCTGAATATCTTTGTCTGAAAGAAGAACGATATCTTCGAATACAAACATTTTCTTTTTGATTTCTTCTGCCAAATCCGGATCTTCCTCTTCCAAGTTTTCCAAGATTGTACGTTCCGTAGTTCGGTCTACAAGGTTCAAGATTTCTACGATTGTATCGATACCGCCCGCAGTTGTAAAATCTTCGCTTGTAAGTGTTGATAATTTCTTTTCAAGTACACGTTCTACTTCACGTAATACTTCCGGACTTGTTCTGTCCATACGAGCAATTCTTTTTGCTACTTCAGCTTGTTTTTCATGATCTAGCTTTCTGATTACATCTGAAGCTTTATTTGAATCAAGATATGCAAGAATTAAAGCGATAGTTTGCGGATGTTCATTCTGTATAAAGTTGTACAAGTGATCCGGGTCAGTTTTTCGTACTGCTTCAAACGGACGAACTTGCAAACTTGAAGTAAGTTTGTTGATAATTTCTGTCGCACGCTGAGCACCTACAGATTTTTCCAACAAATCTTTTGCGTAGTCTATACCACCAGAAGTGATGAAGTCTTTTGCCATCATCAATTCTTGGAATTCCATCAAAACTTTATCACGTTCTTCCGGTTCTACCACATCAACACGAGCAATCTCAAATGTTAATGCCTCTATTTCTTCCTCACGCAAATGTTTAAATACTTCAGCCGAAACCTCGGAACCTAATGTTACCAAAAAGATTGCAGCCTTTTGTTTTCCGTTAAGAGTTTTTTTATGAGTAGAAGAACCTTTCTTGTGTTTTTCTTTTCCGCTTGGGCCATCGTCTATGATAATATCATCTGACATACTCTAATCCTCGCAATTTCTATCTATTTCTTTGTAAATATCTATTAGTTTTATCGGCAATTTATAATTTTGCAAAATACCCGGCAGTCAGATTTTTTATTCTTTCTGCCGGGCTTTTTTTACGCTACTCGTCTTGCAACCATGTTCTGATTAACTGAGCAACATCTTCCGGATGTTCTCTTGCAAGATTTACCGCATTTTCCTGCATTTCCAAACGAGCCTTGTCTTCCAAAGACATTTCGACTTGTGCACCTTCTTCCTCTGCACTCTTTAGAGCAAGTTCTCTTGCCAATTGGTGCTGACGAATCTGTTCTTCTTCACGTAATCGACGACGTCTTTCAACTTCTTTCATTACATTCTTGTAAATTATAGATCCGATGATAAGAACTATAATTCCGCCGAGAACTGACAACAACAACCAGAATATTTGCTGCTGTCGTTTCCATGCTTCGTCTTCTTTTTGGAATTCACTGGAACGATCTCGCTTGAATCCCGAAACGGCAACTGTATCACCTCTGTCTACTTTAAAACCGATACCTTGCTGTACAAAAGCACGTACCGCTTTGATTGTTTCATCATCTACAGGCGTGAAAACTCTTTTTCTTCCGCCGTTTTCTACAACAACTTTACCTTTTTCGTTAAACTCCATCTGCCAAGTTCCGTCAATCAAAACCGCAGCAGTAATTTGTTGGATTTCCCAAGGATCTCTGACAATCTCACGATTCGATTCACCGAATACTTGATTGTCAATATTTTCACTCTTTACATATTTAGTAATCTGTTCCAACGCACCCTGATAAGCCGGCGGTACGTTTGTGTCAAATCCCGGAGGTCCTTCCGGGATCCAATTCGGACCTACAAATTCCTCTTTTGTATCTTTTTTAGAAACAGTAATCGAATATTTTCGTTCACCGTCATCATAAGGTGTATTAGGATCATCT
>JAXJQT010000231.1:0-26700 GCA_036311025.1 Spirochaetota bacterium | reverse complement strand
GTAGTAAGATGTGTGACGTTACATCACGAAACTGTCAAATATGGCTTTCGTGTTGTTCGTTCTAAATAAAATTGTGTAAATCGAGAATGGCTTAAAATAAAAATCCCCTGACAAGCGAGTGGAGCTTTCAGGGGATTATAAAAAGTCTTTTTATATCAAATCAAGTTTTGTTTCGCTTACTATTTCGTACATTTCACGAGCCATTTGGCGTGATACGTTTTTTTCTAACAGTTGCAAAATTTTATACGTTGTTTCTTTTTCCAGCGTACGGATTGTAATCAAGTCGCCTTCTTTTACGTTTGCAGCAGGTTTAGCGACTTTGCCGTTAAGCAAAACGCCGCCGTTTTCGATGTTTTTCTCACCGCCGCTTCTTGTCTTGAAAATCAACGCAGTTTTTAAATATTTATCAAGTCGCATTTTATTATGATTTCCTTATTTTTTTTGTGTATTAAATTCGATAAAAGTCACAAGCTCTTTCGGCAACGGCGGCGTTTCATCATAATCATTAGAGTTGTTGTCTGAAAAAATGCGTTTATCTTCAAGCCAATAACGCAAAAAATATGTGAAACATTTTTCTTTTCCGGTTTCGTCGTAAACATAAAATGAATCGATTTGCGGAATTCTGCCTTTCGCATTTTTTATCATGGTGCCGTTTTTCAATTCTATATCGAATATATAAGGAACATAATAAACGACCGAAAGATTTTCGGCTGTACGCTTACTCATTTTGTAGCCTTTTATATTGATAGATTTTACGAAATCGATAAGCTTTGCTTGATTTCCTTCGCTGTTACCTTCCCAAGTCAATTGGTCTAAGTAAAAGCCGGTCATTCCTTCGGTAAATCCTCGATAAAAAAGTCCGTCTTGTTTTTTAAAGTCGATATTGTATTGCTTTTTAGTAACATTGTTTTTGTCAGCATCCGGATCTTTAGGTGATTCCGGATTTACAATTTCGATAGCATGGCCGCAAAATACCGTAAAAATAATAAAAATAGACCAGATTGTTTTGTTGATTTTTATATGACGCATTCTCCCCTCCTGAAAGCCATATATAAGCATTAATCTTGTATTCCTGTCCAGTTAATTAAATCTTTTGTTTGTTTAAACATATTTATATCAAAAAGAAAATCTTTTGGTTTATTGCAACATATCATAGGATGTGAAGAAACGAGCTTTTTTATCGGGAGATTTTGAGTTTGTTTTTCGGCAAAACTTCCCCAGATAAACCAAAGGATTTCGGGATTTTCATTTGCAATGAATGAAAGTAGGTTAGTTGTAAAAGGTTCCCATAGTTTGATATGAGAGCCGGGATTTCCGACTTGGCAAGTGTACGCTGTGTTTAGAAACAAAACTCCTTGTTTTTCTAACGATTCGAATAATTCATCCGGCGGTAAAATATTGAAGTTCCCGTTCTTTATTTCTTGCAGTATTTCGCTGAACTTTAAGATTTCGTCATTTTCAGCAGCATAAATTGCCCGGACGATATTTTTTAATGAAGTGTTTCGAAAATTATCAAACCATGAGTGCAGCGTTCCGACTTCAAATGCTCTTCCTGTAGCTACGCCGGATTGCGGATATGGGTCTTGTCCGAGAATCAAAATTTTGACAGTAGACAAATCTCTGTTTGTAAAACGCAGTCTCAGATTTTCCGGCGGTGTGATTTCGATTCCGGATTGAGTATCTTCATCCAGTTTTGAATATATTCTTTGCAAAACTTCGTTGTTGTCGGTAAGTAGTTTTTCCCAGCAATTCATTTTTATTTCTCCTTAGCTTCTTGTTGAGAAATATATTCATCCAGTAAAACTGCAGCTACGACTTTAAATACATAATCTCTTGTTTCTGCAGGAATTAATTTTTTATCATACAGATAGAAGAATGAACGCTTTCTTTTTATGTTTCCGTCGTGTGTGTTGGCTTCTTTTAATGCACTTCGCAATCGGGCATCACCGCAGTTGAAAGAAGCAGTCACAAGTAAAAAAGCGTCATTTCCGAATATCGCACACATATCGGCTAAATATTTTGCTGCAGCTTTTGCAGATTTTTGAACATCGGTTCGTTCATCAACTTTTTTATTTACAGTCAATCCGTATTCTTTTGCCGTTGCAGGTAAAAATTGCCACATTCCGCGAGCTGAGGATTTTTTATTATAAGCATTTGTGTCATAGCCGGATTCTACAAAGGGAATAAAAGAATAACTTAACGGTAATTGGGCTTTTTTTAGTTCGTTTTCGATTATTTCGACGTACTTTTTACGCTCGTTCATTCTGTCATAAAAAGTTTGACCTTGCTTGTAGTGTTCCATGTAATAAATGGTTCGGGTAATCATGTCGGTTGTGATATTTTCACGCTTTTCACCGAGTTTTATCAGTTGTTCAACAATAAAGTCTTCTATGTAACGCTTTTTTCTTTGTTGCGGTAGTGTGACATCTTGATTTTGTGTAATTCCGGTCGAAAGCGTAGTTCGTTCGTTACGTATTGTTATGTTGCTTGATTGTGTACTTTTTTCCGGAGGCGGATTTTTTAAATATCCGATGATACTTGTGATGATTAAAAAAATCAAAAATATAGCGGCAATAGACGGTATCAATATATATAAAAGTCTGTCATTATTATTTTTTGCAGGAAGCTTAAAAAGATTAGAAAAAGTGGATGACTTTTTCTCTTGAACCGTATGTACAGCAATGTTTTCATTGTTAATGACTTTTGTTTGTATATCTTGAGTTTCTGTATTGTCTTCAATTTTTACGGTATAAGTAAAATCTGCACTGCCTAACATTATCAAATCTTTATCTCGTAATATTGTGGTACGAGTGATTTTTTCTTCGTTTAAAAATGTACCGTTGGTAGATTGCAAATCACTTACCAGCCATTGGTCATCTTTTTTTGTCAGTTTACAGTGATATTTACTGATATAGGAAGAGGCTAAAACGATTTCATTCGAAATATCTCTTCCTATAGTGGTGTTGTTGTGAATCTCAATAGATTCTAGTGTGTCTGTCTTTGTTAAATATAATTTAGTCATAAGTGTTATTTTTTCCTGCAAGATTTTCTCGTGCAATCGACAGCATTAGCTTGATTCGATTTTCTTGATTTACCTTTGTCGCTCCCGGGTCATAGTCTACGGCTACAATATTTGCATCATTATACCGTTCTCTGATTTTGTGAATCATTCCTTTTGCACAAATGTGGTTCGGCAAACATCCGAACGGTTGTGTACAAACTACATTTGCATAACCTAGTTCGATAAGTTCCAAAATTTCAGCTGTAAGAAGCCAACCTTCGCCCATTTTGTTGCCGTAACCGATTATTCCTTTTACCAAAGATTTGGTGTGTTTGTACGATGACGGAGGAATAAACTCAGGATAATCTTTGAATATATCAATCATAAGTGTTTCCATTTTAACGAAAAATTGCATCAAAATAGAAACTACTATTTTTTTCATACGACTTCCACCGTAAAGGCGAATATCTTCCAATCGATTGTCGATTTTAAAAAGCATAAATCCCATTAGTCCGGGAACCATAACTTCACAATCTTGAGAAGCAAGAAAAGCTTCCAGCTCATTATTTCCCAAACCTGAATATTTAACAAATATTTCGCCGACAATTCCGACTTTTACTTTAGGCACTACATGACGTGGGATTTTACTGAAAGATTTTATAATGGCGTGAAGATTTTTTTCCATTTCTTTAGTTGTAAGTCCGCGGTCGTGACTGACTTCGTCGGCAAGTTTTGTCACCCAGTTGTCAGTGAGTATTTGAGTTTCTCCGGGATTGTCTTCGTATGCTTTGACTTGATTGTTCAAAGTCATAAGTACATCACCGTATGCAACGGCTGCAATTGCACGACGCAAAATAGGAATTGTCAGTTTAAAACCGGCATTTTTTTCCAGTCCTCCGAAATTTAAAGATACAACCGGTACAAATCCAAAACCTGCTTTGTCCAGAGCTTTACGCAGTAGATGAATATAATTTGATGCACGACAGCCTCCGCCGGTTTGTGTGATAATCAATGCGACTTTTGTAACATCATATTTTCCGCTTTTTAATGCGTCTATAAATTGTCCGATTACCAACAATGCCGGATAACAAGTGTCGTTATGAACGTATTTTAGTCCTTCTTGTACTACAGCCGGCCCGGAGTTTGTAAGCAATTCCATATTGTAACCGGCTTGGTTGAAAACATTTTTTATCAATGTAAAATGAATAGGTAACATCATAGGAATGAGAATTGTGAAATCTTTCATTTCTTTGGTAAATAAAACTCGTCCTTGACTGTCACGTTCTCTTTTATTCAATTGCTCGATTATATTTTTATCCATAATATCAACTCTCCTTGTGGCCTATTGCAGCGAAAAGACTTCGCAGTCTGATTTTTACTGCTCCGAGATTTGTGATTTCATCGATTTTGAGTTGTGTATATATTTTGCCTTTTTCTTCAAGAATACTTCGAACTTCATCTGTAGTAATTGCATCTACGCCGCATCCGAATGATACCAGCTGAATCAGATTCATATCTTTAATGTCACCGATGTATTTGGCAGCAGCGTACAGTCGGGAATGGTAAGTCCATTGATTTAATACTGCTGTCGGGAATCGTTTTACTTTATCACTGATGACGTCTTCAGAAATAACGGCAACGTTACAAGCAGCAAGCAATCTGTTGATTCCGTGATTAATTTCCGGGTCGATATGATAAGGTCGACCGGCAAGAATTATAATCGGCATATTTTTATTGCGAGCTTCTTTTAGCATTTCCCAGCCTTTAGTACGAACTTGAGCCAGATAATCAAAGTGAGCTTTATATGCAGCTTTAGTTGCTTTTTGTACGTCTTTCAAAGTTATGTCGGCAGCCCATTCTTGCAGTATCGGCAAAACTTTTTTAGGGAAGTCTTTTTTTCGATGGATTCCCAGGTAGTCATATTTGAAATCAAGTTGTTTTATTTCCGGCATATTTGCATTGATAACTTCCGGATAGTATGCAACGACAGGGCAGTTGTAGTGATTGTCTCCCAGATTTTCGTTTAGATTGTACGACATACAAGGATAGAAAATCCTATTAATTCCTTTATTAATCAATGCTCTTATATGTCCGTGCAAAAGTTTTGCCGGGAAACAAACCGTATCTGACGGAATTGTGTGTTGTCCGTCGAGAAATAAAGCTCTGTTTGACAGTCCGGATGTGACAGGTTCAAAATCTAACGCTGTAAAAAAGGCATTCCAAAAAGGTAATAGTTCATAGAAATTAAGTCCCATAGGGATTCCTATTTTACCTCGCTTGGCGTTGTTTGTTGTTTGGCAATAACTTTGCAGTAGTTCTAGTTTATATTGATACATATCTAAGTTGTTGACAGAGTCTTTTTTTGTTACCGGACGTTCACATCTGTTTCCGCCGATGAATTTTCTGTCATTGCCGAATGTATTTATTGTCAGCTGGCAATGGTTGTTGCACAAACCGCAACTTGCAGCTTTTACTTCATGTTTAAATGTTTTTAATTGCTCGGCAGAAAGTACGGTTGTTTCGTGTTTGACGTGTTCTGCTGCATAAAGTGCGGCTCCGTATGCTCCCATGAGTCCTGACAGTGACGGACGAACTACATTTACACCGAGTTCTTGTTCAAATGCTCGCAGTACTGCATCATTTAGAAATGTTCCGCCTTGGACTACGATTTTTGTTCCCAATTCGTTGGCAGAACCGACACGTATTACTTTATAAAGTGCATTTTTTACGACACTGATAGACAGTCCCGCTGAAATATTTTCGATTGTCGCACCGTCTTTTTGAGCTTGTTTAACAGAAGAATTCATAAATACCGTACAGCGAGAACCTAAATCGACTGGTCGGTCGGCTTTTAGGCCGAATTTTGCAAAGTCAGAAATAGAGTGACCTAAAGCACTGGCAAAAGTTTGCAAAAAAGAGCCGCAACCGGACGAACAAGCTTCATTTAAGAATATATTATCAATTGTTCCGTTGGCAATCTTGAAACATTTAATATCTTGTCCGCCGATATCGATGATAAATTCTACATCAGGTAAAAAAGCTTTTGCTGCAGTAAAGTGAGCTACAGTCTCAACAATATTTTCATCAATTAAAAATGCATTTTTGATAATTTCTTCACCGTATCCGGTAACAGCCGCACCGGCTAAATGCAAATGGGGATAATTTTTATATAGATTTTCCAAAAAGTTTTGCACGTGAGGAATAGGATTTCCGCTGTTTGATTGATAACTTGTAAGCAGAACTTCGCGGTCTTTGTTTATTACAGTCATTTTGATAGTAGTAGACCCGGCATCTATTCCGAGAAATACGTCGCCGTTATAGGTGTCCGGATTTCGACACGGAACTTGGTCTTTTTCATGGCGAGAAACGAATTCTTTGTATTCTGCTTCATTTTTAAACAACGCCGGCAAAGTTGCAGAAGACGTGTTGCTTCCTTTATAATGGTCGAGTCGTTGTATTACATCAGAAAGAGATATGGATGTAGCTGCTTGCATTGCACTTCCGATAGCTACAAAATAAAGTGAGTTTTCCGGACATACACCGTTTTTCCCTAAAGCAGTATCGAAAGCTTTTCGCAATTCAGATATAAAAGTAAGCGGTCCGCCTAAATATAAGATATTTCCTTCTATCGGGCGACCTTGTGCTAAGCCGGCTATCGTTTGATTGACTACCGCTGCAAATATACTTGCAGATATATCACTTTTTAATGCACCTTGATTTAATAAGGGTTGTATATCTGATTTTGCAAAAACACCGCAGCGAGATGCGATTGTATAAATCTTTTGAGATTTTTTAGCTTCTTCGTTCATTTCGGCGACAGAAAGATTCAGTAATGTAGACATTTGGTCTATAAATGCACCTGTTCCGCCGGCACATGATCCGTTCATGCGGACTTCCAGATTTCCCGTAAGAAAGAGGATTTTAGCATCTTCTCCGCCGAGTTCGATTATTGTATCTGTTCCAGGAGCAAAATGTTCGGCAGCAACTTTTGTGGCATATACTTCTTGTATAAAAGGGATATTTAAACTGTCGGCAATTCCCATTCCGGCAGAACCGGAAATTGCAATCTGCATTTGTGCGTCAGGGAACTTTATGGCTAAATTATTAAAAAGTATTTTTGCTTGTTCTATTATACGGGAGTAATGGCGGTCGTATGACTGATGAATAATTTTATTATTATCGTCCAAAACCGTGCATTTTATGGTAGTTGAGCCAATGTCTAGTCCAAGTTTCATAAAAACCTCTTTCTGTCATTAGTTTACTTATTTTATAAATGTGCGATGATAAACAAAATTATTTCAAAATCTTAGTTTTTACTTTTTTATTATAAAAAAACTTAAGCTTCTAGTTTAATCTAAAAATAAGCCGTTATAACTTTTTATAAAAAAAAAGTGAACATATATTAAAGAAAAGAGTCTGTTATAAACATGTGAAAACAAATAATTTTATTAAGAAATATGAAGTGGCTCGTTGTAGTTTTTATATCGTGCGACAATCTGGCTTTCATCATAAAAACCGCAACTTTTAAACTCCGGACAACCGCCTCGATAAATGCAGTTCGGTACCAAACATTCACCTATTACTTTGTAGTAGCTTCCTTTGCGAATCAGTTCTTTTTTGATTTCCAGCATGTAAGCGTATGTCACTTTGTCGACTTTTCCGATGCACAATCGTTTACGTGCCATATCAATCAAGCCTTGAATGTTAATATCCATCATGTGAGTACATGTATCGTTTACGCTGCGTTCTTGACCGGTTCTGTCCGGGCGGTGTGTAGTGACGTAAGGAATAGAATGAACGTGTCGGGCGAAATGCACGCTGTTCGGACTCGGAATATCATAAAGCGTGATTCGCAGTTCTATGCCGCGGATAGGGGAATGCTCGCTGATTATATATTTACGAAATAATTCTTCGGTCAATTCCTTTCCGTCATCCCATTTTTTATTAATGGTGTTCATTGCAGCTTCCTGCAAATCACGTTTCCAATTTTCATTCTTAATTCTTACGTCAACTTTCATGGTTATTAATTTCCTGTTTCTATATCACCGTTTTTTATGTCGTCTATAGATTTCGCTATAATCTGGAATACTTTTTCGAGATTTTCTTCAGAAATACATGAAAATGCGATACGTAAATCTTGGTCAAATGCAATTGTTCCCAAACCGTAGCGAAACAGTGCATGTTTACGTACAGTTTCGCCGGGAATGTCTTTGATTCTAAGACACATAAAATAACCGGAATTAAAAGGATAAACATCCCAATAAGGCTTATATTCGTCACGGTAGACGATTTCTTTTACTTTTGCTACACGAGATTCAAGTATAGAATACTTTTGTTCTATTTCTTTTGTATAGTTTTCATCTTTTATTGCATGATTCAATACCGCTTGTGCAATACTTGAACATGAAGAAACAGAACATCTTATTCCGGCAACAGCTTTTTCTTCCATTACACCGTAAGCGTCAGGAGATTGGAAGTTGTCTGCAAAAGTTATAAAGCCGACTCTAAATCCCCAAGCGTATGCTTCTTTTGATACTCCGTCGATTTTTACGGCTACAATGTTATCGTGTACGCCGGCAAGTTTTGAGAAAAGTGAGCCCGGATAAATATTTTTGTCATAAAATAAACCGTAGTAAGCGTCATCACATATTGCAACAATTTTTTTTCCGGTTTCGGCGATACGAACCAAAATATCTCTGATTCCGTCCATTTCTTCTTCTGTAGCAGTATAACCTGTTGGATTGTTAGGAAAGTTGAAAAGTAAAACCAGTTTGTCTTTTTTTGATTTTTTTAAAGTATTTTCTAACGATTCAAGATTAAAACCGGAATAGTCATCTTTATATAATTTATAATGCACAAGATTTACTTGATATTTTACATCAAAAATTAAAGAGTAGTTTTCCCAGAATTTATCAGCTAAATAAAGGTCATCACCCGGATCGGTAAATAATTCTGCAGCAAGACTGATTGCGTGAGTCAGTCCTCCGGTTAGAACAGGACGACTTATTTGTTCTTTACTTTTGAGACACGGATTTTGACTTACAATTTTATCATGCCAATAATCGCGTAATGCCGGAAGTCCGGGTTGCGGAGCATAATTGAAAATCTCATTTTGTTCTAAACCGGAAAAATATTTTCCGATTGAATTAAGTGTCATAGGAGCCAGATTCTCAACTTTTATATCTGTGCTTCCGTCGAAACCGATATTTTCTTTTGCAATACCGATAGATGCATTGTAATGATTAGCATGTTTTTTAGATTGATTACTTTGGAAAATAATGCCTTTTGGCATATAAAGACGTTTTCCCAATTCACTTAATACAGAATAAAAAGTAGGAGATGAGTTTTTTAATATACTGTTAATTTCTTCTGATTCTTTTTTCATTTTGTAGTCCTTATCTTTTAAAATTTAGTATTTCAGCTGTAATCAACTGGTGAAAATCTTCATTAGAATAGAAGTTATTGAATAACTCCGGTGAAAGACATGATTTATCTAAAATCGTTTTGTTGATAATTTTACATTCGAAAGTTGTTTGAGCTTCAGCTATTGTGTCAATATTGTTGCCTTTTACGATTGTTAAACCACTTTCTTTGATTTTGTCAGTATTTCTTCCGGATGTCTTGGCACATAATGCGATTTGCTCGTTATACTTTTGCGGGTCAAGAATATTTAAAGAAAAGTATTCACTGTTATTTAAAATATTGAAAGAATGACGAGATTGACGGACAAAAACGTTTACAGTCCATTTTCCCCATAAATTTCCGAACTGTAACCATCCGATTGTAATCAAGTTTTTTTCAGCTCCGTTATCTGCTAATAAAAGTAACCCCGGAGCGGGTAGTACTTTAAAAGTGTCGTTTATAGCAAGAGATAATTCTTGTAAGTCCAACATTTGCTCCTTTCTCTCATAAAAATACAAATGTTTGTTTAAAATTAAAGTGTGTCATTAGTTAAAAAACTGACGAACTCTTTAAAATTAACTATATTTTTTGCCGTCGGAGTATATATTAATGTTCTTTCAAAGTAAATTATTTTCTCTTTTTTTTCTTGATTTTCTATTGCGTTTCGGTAATATATGGAAGGTTTCTATAGCAGATTATTAAGGAGGAATTTTAATGTATAGAAAAATAATGTTTTTTGTTTTAGCATTTATTATGTGTTCTGTAGGAGCTTTTGCACAGCAAGAAGCGTCAGAAGAAGAAAAACAAGAAGATAAATACACTGTAAACAACTATATGATAAAAAAAGTGTTTCAATGTAGTGAAGGTCTTGTTGTCAATTATTTTGACAGAGATCATTCTGTTAAAGTTGTGTATATTCCGAACAAATTTTTCAGAGAGAAAAAAGCTTTCAGAATTACAGAGAGAACTGATTCTGTTGCACCTCAAATGAATGTTATTTTAAAGAATAAAAAACCAAATGCGATTAAACTTTATTTATCAGATACGCAAAGTAATTCAGTTTATCGATATGCAGAGATTTTAAGTCCGGATATTATCGAAAAGTTTAAAATTGATGAAATCGAAATTGATTTATAAGAAAAATATTAAAAGTCATTAATAAATAAAAAAACTCATAGTAACGAGAATCTCTTTTAATTCTCTTTAAACTATGAGTTTTTTTTATTTCCTTAATCTATTATTTAGATTGTTTTAAAATACTTTCCATATTTGATGATATTTCATCAATCTTTGTAGCCCGTGTCTTCATTTCACCGACAAGGCTGACAATTTTAGTCATTGCATTATTAATGTTATTAACAGCTTTTAAAAGTTCATCTTGTCCAGTAGATGTTTCGTTAATAGCTGTAGATATTTGTGATAAGAATTGGTCAGAAACAACTGTCATTTCCAATATTTCTTTTAACGTTTTTTGACTGTCAGCAATGACATTTTGGGTGTTTTCGACTATCTCATTGTTTTGTTTGATTTTTTCATCAATATCAGAAACTGAGTCTTGTGATTTTTCTGCCAGTTCACGAATCTCATTTGCTACAACAGAAAAACCTTTTCCGAACTCTCCGGCTTTTGCAGCTTCTATAGATGCGTTCATCGCAAGCATTTCGGTTTCATTGGTAACATCGTAAATCAACGAAAGTGAGTTTTGAATCTTCTTAGATTGTTCTGAAATATTAGTTATCGATGTTGTGATTCTATCAATCAAAGTAAAACTAGACTTGGCTTTTTCTGCACTGGTAGAAAGTTTTTCAGCACTTGAATGTGTGCTATTAGAAATATTCATAATAGAAGCACTTGATTCGACTAAAGTAGCAGATATTTGTTCAATAGCAGTTGCTTCAGCATTGATAGAATCTTCAAAGTCAACAGATAATTCTAAATTGGCTTTTGAAACGTCTTTCAATTGTAAGAAAAAAACTTGAAGGCGTTCAACTATATTTGCAACTTTTCGAATGTATTGATTTAAAAAACTTTCAATAATAGAAAATTCTTTCTGAGCATTTTGAAATGTTTTCATATAAACTTGATTATCTATAGGAGAAACACTCAAATTCTCAATGTTAATTGTCAATTTACGCAAAGGTAAAAGGAAAATTATTTGTATAAAGAAGAATATTAATCCTGATAAAAGTAATGCACCTGAGATAAACAAAATCCAGTTGATGAACTGAATGCTTTTTGAGGCCGAATAAATAGAGCTGGCATCAAAATAAAATTTTATATATCCGGCACTGACTCCGGTATTGTCTATAGGTCTCAAAGTCATTTGTGTTGTTATATGTTTTGATGTAGGCGAGAAAGGAATGGTTGTTTCTTTTATTTCATCATCAATTTTTTGTTTTGCAAAAAATATGTCTTTAGGAGAGTTTGCTAAGTAAATCTCGATACATACGGCATCTTTTTTTTGAAGCAATCCGGAAAGTATTTCAGATACGACTTCAGTTTGGTTTTCTTTTATAGGTAAATAAAGACAGCCTGTAGTCATAGATTTAAATTGTTCTATTTCGGCATTAAATCTCTCTTGTAACTGCTTTCGTACCAAAGAAACATTGCAGGTAAATATTGCAGCAAAAATGATAAATACAGATACGGTAATTGTTATGATTGTTCTTATTCGTAAAGATATGTTTTTCATTTTTCCAAACCTTTCTATAGTTTAATATATCAAACAAAGTCGACAATTTTATAACTTTACTTTAATGAAGAATACTAAGAAAAAGCCATGAAATTTTCTTTTAAAAAAAATAAGAAAAAAGTTAAAGAAAAGAAAAAATCTTGCAATACCTAAAACAATATTGTATCGTTTACACCAACAAAACTAATAAACAGAGAAAGAAATTATGGAACTATCAAAGAATATTAAAGATGGTTTTATCGAACTCGTTTTTGGGCCTCGATGGACTTATATTGCAGCTGTACGTTCGTTTCTTCAAAGTTTTCTTGCTATTGCATTAACCGATTGTAAAAAGGCAGATGTAATATCAATGGCTGCGAGCGAATTGTTAGAAAATGCGGTTAAGTATGCATCTGAAGAAGGCACGAAAGTAGCAGTAGAACATAAACCAGAGGAAGGCAAGCTTTATCTTTCTGTTGAGAATTTTTCAACTCAAGTGAATTGGGAAGTATTGAAAAACGAAATTGAAAGAATAAATAACGGAAATCCGGAAGAAGTTTATTTGATGAAAATGGCAGAAGCTGCGTTGAGAACAGACGGCGGGTCACAGCTTGGATTAGCGAGAATTCGTTATGAAAGTAATGCGGAAATAAAATTTTCTGCAGAAAATGACTTGGTAAAAGTTTCAGTAATTTTTGATTTAAAATAGAATGGAGTAATTGTATGAATAAGTTTGGATTAGAAAACGTCGTTACAGAAAAAGCAAATGTAGAGCTTACAGATCTTGATAATGGAGTAAAAGTAAATTTTGTGGGAGATATTGATGTTCAGAATCCGGAACCGATTTTTGTTCCTTTTTTTGAACAAATCCATAACAATATAATTGAAAATGGAATCAAATATGTAGAGTTAGATTTTTCAAAATTAACATTTTTGAACTCCAGCGGAATCAAAACACTTATAAAATGGATAACTAAAGTAACACCGTTACCGGCAGATAAAAAATACAACTTTAAAGTTATTGCAAATTCGCAGATTACTTGGCAGGAAACATCTTTGAAAATGTTGTCAATGTTAGCACCGGGATTGATAGAAATCCAGATTCAATAAGATATCAAATATGTTGATTTTAAAAGACCTCAGAGAGAAACTGAGGTCTTTTTTTCTTACTAAAAACAATTGGAGAGACAGAAAATATGAAAATTAAATATCTTTTATTAATATTGGTTGTGACGTTGGCTTCGTGTTCAACTAATAAAGAGTACAGTTCTTTTTTGGCAACAGATAATTTTAACTATACGGGGAATCTTTTTATTTTTGCAAAGAATATGGAAAAAAAATCGCCGTTGTTTGATATTAACAATGAGATTCCTCTGGTAAATACGGTAGATTTTTCAGTAAGTAATAAATACGTATTGCCGTTTTTATATTATCAAGTTTCTGCAGACAGTCTTGATTTTTCTATGGCATCGAAAGAACAAATAAAAGAATTATTTTATTTTATGGCATATTCGTTAGCTCAAAAAGAGATTTATTATAGGGAAGTTATAGCTTCCGGGTTTGTCTATGATGATGAAGAAATTACTAAACAGGTGGAAGCGTACATAGGTGATGTTGAACAGTTTAAGACGTATGTCAAAGATTCGCCGTTGGGTTATACTTTTATTTTTGAAGATTTAAAAAAGAATGTAATCGTGGAAAAATATAGGAGCGAAAAGATTTCTTATGCATCTGTAAGTGACGAAGATGTTTTGAATTATTACCAAACAAATCCTACTATATCAAGAATCAATCCGTCATTACAAGTGCGTCATATTTTTGTCGGATTTGCACCGGATTTTGACAAACAGAAAGCTTTGGACAAAATAATGCGTGCAAAAAAAGAAATTGATGCCGGTGCGGATTTTGCAAAAGTCGCAAAGAAATACTCACAAGATAAAGTGAGTGCAAAAAACGGTGGATTCTTTCCTGATTTTATCACGAGATCAAGTATGCAAGACGAAAAATTGGAGCGTGTGATTTTTAATCTTAACAAAGGTGAAATCTCTGACATTATAGAAACAGCTGTAGGTTATGAGCTATTGAAAGTAGAAGAAATAAATGATGAAGGTGAAATAGTTTTTGAAGAAATGGCTGAAAATATCAGAAAACTAATAGAGTATGAAGTAAAAAGAAAGGCGATAGACTCTGACAATCAACGAATTGAGCAAAAATATAAATTGAGCTTTTGTAATTAGGCAGAACGTAAAAACTACTTTTTTAATAAATACGTGGAAATGAAACACCGCGTATTTTATTAAATAAGTTAATTGCCGTACCGTCTGTAAGTCCGGAAACAAAATCTGTTGCAACCAGTAGTTTTTCATAAGGTGCAAGGTTTGTTGCCGGATTTATAATTTGTGCCGGAAACAATAACGCACGTTGTTTATTGCGTCTGGTATGTGGTGATTGTTGTAAGTCCAATATAATTTCGAGTAAGCCGTGAATGATTTCAAATCCGGCAGTTTCGATTTCGGCGACAGGTTGGTAGTTGTACAAATTGTCGAGAGCAATACTTTTTAATGCATCTACATCTTTTGCACTGTTAATATCAGACAGCAAAGAATCGGAGAAAGTTCCGTTTTCAATTTCTGCTAAATGTTTGATAAAACAATCGCAGCATTGACAAGTCAGTTCATTTATAACTTTTGCTCGCAGGTATCCGACACGTTGTGTATCGTCCGGCAAATCTTTACAACGATTGATGATTTGTGAATGAGAAGCTTTATTTAAAATTGTCAAAAGTATTTCTTCTGCAACGGAGTATGGCAAAATTTTTAATCGTACACCGTCTTCTATATCCATTATTGAATAGCAAATATCATCAGCAGCTTCGACCAAAAATGCCAAAGGAAAACGTGCAAAAGCAATATCATTGTCAGATGTAAGAGTGTGAAAGTTAAAAATATCGGCAATATTTATAAACGTATCTTTTTCACTCTGGAAAAAACCAAACTTTTTTTGATCCTTTCTGGCAGAAAAAGAAGAATCTTTATAATTAATAACTTGGCTTTCACGTGGATACTTTGTAAATGCGGCTAAAACATTTGCTGTTACATTTAACTCACTGTTTTTACGAGATAGAATACGAAAGCCTTGTGCATTTCCTTCAAAATTTAACAAATCCGCTTTTTGCTTTTCATTCAGAGAAGATAATGTCGCAGGATTGGTTTCAAAAAAACTTGAAATAGCAGCTTCGCCGGAATGACCGAACGGCGGATTACCGATATCATGAGCAAGGCAGGCTGTTTCTACTATTCGTCCGATTTTTACTTGGAACTCATAAGGATTTGGAAGTTTGTAGATTTTAGAAATTTCAAGAGCAGTGTTTTCACCCAATGAGCGTCCGACACATGAAGTTTCTATACTATGTGTCATTCGATTGTGAATAAAATAATTTTGCGGCATTGGAAAAACTTGTGTCTTTTGGTTTAAACTACGGAATGATGATGAAAAAATCAAACGGTCATGGTCTCGTTGAAATAAATCTCTGCCATGAATATTTTCATTATCAGTTTTTATAAAAAGTTCCCAATCCATTATTGCTTCCTTTTGTACATATAAATAATTGTTATTATAACACGATTTTTGACTTCGTATACATCGGTGTTCTTACTTCTCAAAGTCATTTTAATAATGTATTGTACTGACATGGAAAAGATTTATGATTTTGCAATACTCGGAGGCGGAGCCAGTGGGCTTTTCGCATTGCGTGGACTGAAAGAAAAAAATGTCATTATAATAGAAGGAAACAAAAGTCTCGGAGTGAAACTTTTGGCAACCGGCGGAGGAAAATGTAATTTTACCAATTTGCATTTATCTGCGGACAATTTTATTTGTTCCAATCCTCATTTTATCAAATCCTTTTTGGCGAAATTTGGAACTGACGATATTCTAAAAATAATTGAAACTCACGGTATCCCTTACGAGGAACGCGATAACGGAAAACTTTTTACACTAAGTACTGCTGGGGACATATTGAATGCATTGCAGTCTGACGGACAAAGTGAAAATCATACATTTTTGCTGGATTGTCGTGTAGAGGATGTAAAAAAGGCAACTGACGATGAGCCTATTTTTTTTATAGAAACAACTAAAGGAAATATTCATGCAAAAAAAGTGATAGTGGCAAGCGGCGGGATTTCATATCCGAAATTGGGAGCAACTAATATTGCTTCAAAGATTGCAAAAAACTTTGGAATGAAAGTAACACCTTTACTTCCTGCTTTAGCGGCTCTTCGGTACCCTAAAGATTTAGCCGATGATTTTGCGACTCTCAGCGGAATAGCGATTACGGCACAAATCCAAGTGGGCAAAAAGACATTTACAGACCAACTTCTTTTTACGCATAGAGGTTTCAGCGGACCGCTTGGGTTGAATACGTCACTTTATATAAATGCAGACACGGATATACAAATCAATTTCGTACCGGATATAAATATTGGCAAGTTGCTTCAAGAGGCTCGCGGAAGTAAAAAAACTCTTGTTAATATTTTGTCAGAATATTTACCTAAAGCATTGGTGAAAGTTTTGTTGAAAAAAGCAAATGTTTTGCAAACAGATGTGGATATTGCACAAATAAAAAATACTCAGATTGAAACAATAGCTAAGTTTTTTAATCAATACAAAATCACAATAACTCAACTGGACGGATTCGATAAAGCAGAAGTAACCAGAGGCGGCGTTTGTGTAGATGATATATTCCCGAAAACAATGGAAAGTCGAAAATGTGCGGGACTTTATTTTATAGGTGAAGCATTGGATGTGACCGGAATGCTGGGCGGATATAATTTACATTGGGCGTGGGCTTCTGCATCTATGCTTATAGATGCACTTGAATGATTGCATTTCATAATGATGAAAAATAAGAGGCTGTCTAATAAACAAATATTGTGTCATTCCGAAAAAATCAGCATGGCAAGATATTGTGTAGACAGCCATATAAGAAACCTATTTAATCGTTAAATCATTTTTAGCATTTCGGTTATTTGCAATTTCCATTGGTCGACCAGTTCTTTAGGCTCTAATGGCTTTGCGTTGCAACCTTGTTGCAGTATCCATTCCAATATTTTCATATATTGCGTAGATGAGAATGTTATTTCGATTGTATTTTCATCGATATCTACGATTTTTTGGTCTTTTGCCCAAACGTAATCTTTTACATACCAAGTTGCATCATTATAAAATCTGATTTTGTAATGTGCGACTTCTCCGGCTTCAAAGGCACCGAATTTTCCGCCACCGCACCGATTTTCAAATTCATAATCTTCGGGCAATTCAAAAACTTCATTTGTTACGATAATATTTCTCATTCGTGAAATATTAAAAGAACGCTCATCGTTACGCTCTTGTGAAAATCCGAAAACAAAATAAGCTCCGTCATTTAATAATAATTGATAAGGATGAACGCGGCGGTGAGTTGTTTGCGTATTCCAACGACCGTTGTAGTCGAACTCCAAAATGAAATTATTTCGCAATGCAGTACAAATCTTTGACCAGTTTTCTTCATTTACAAAGCCTATCGGAGTCGGAGGCAAGGCGATTCGTTTCATTATAGTAAAATCCGGTGACGGAGAATTGTTTAGATTCAACAAATCTATAACATCACAAATATCCTTATAAATCGGCATTCCTTTGTATTGTGACAGAAGCATTTTGGCAAATGTCAAAGTTTGTAAATCTTTAATGGCGATATTGTTTACGGGTAAATCAAATGCACTTTTGTAATAATAACCTCGATATTTTGCATTATATGCTATCGGTGCAAAAAAATGTTCTCGTAAATATTCGATATCTCGACTGACGGTAGATACAGTTACTTCTAAATCATTTGCCAGTTCAGTTGTATTCGGAAAACATCCGGAAAAGATTTTTTTGTGGATTTCGATGATGCGATTCAGCATCGGTCTTGTAATTGGTTTTTCTAATTTTTGCTCTTTCATGGAAATGATAATAACATTACTGCTCTGTCATACAGTGATAGACTTGGAAAATTTTAACTTTTTTTTCATTTTCTCGTAGAAGCCATGTATGTCTATCTTCCTTGTATATTGATAAAAAATATTGCATTTATTAATAGAGAATAAAAATAGAGGTTTTTTATGATAAAAGTAATGTTTGTTTGTCACGGAAATATTTGTCGTTCTCCGATGGCGGAGTTTTTGTTTAAAGATATGACCGAAAAACTTAATCTTGCACATGAGTTTAAAATCGCCTCATCGGCTACAAGCAGCGAAGAAATCTTTAACGGAGTGGGCAACCCCGTACATCCGGGAACTGTACGCAAGTTGTCTTCTGTAGGGATTTCTTGCAAAGGGAAAAGAGCGACTAAGTTTACCGCGGAAGATTATGATTGTTACGATTATATTATTTGTATGGACAGCATGAACTTGCGAAATATTTTACGTATATGCGGTAATGATTCGGATGGCAAGGTTTTCAAAATGCTTTCTTTTTGTAATGAAGAGGCGGATGTGGCAGATCCATGGTATACGGGAAATTTTTACGAGACTTATAATGATATCAGTCGAGGACTGAATGCGTTCTTAGAATATTTACGAAAACGACAGGAAATATAATGAAAACATTATTTATTTCAGATTTGGACGGAACGCTTTTGCACAGTAACGAAAAGATTTCACAATATACTTGTGATGTCATAAACAAGCTTACGGAAAGCGGCGTGATGTTTTCGTATGCAACAGCCCGGTCTTTCGTTACGGCATGCAAAGTCACAGCCGGTTTGAATGCAAAAATTCCGCTCATTATTTACAACGGTGCTTTTATTGTCGAAAACTGTACCGGTACAGTTATGCTTTCTAATTATTTTACGAATGAAGCAAGGATAGTTATAGAACAGTTGCTTGCAGGCGGTGTTGTTCCGATTGTGTACGCATATATTGACGGCGTAGAAAAGTTTTCATTTGTTTTTGATAAATGCAGCTGCGGAATGAAAGTGTTTTTATTCAGCAGGACGGGTGATATCCGGGCTAATTCGGTTGCTGATATTTGTCTGCTGTATAACGGAGATATTTTTTATATCACTTGTATTGATGAAGAAAAAAAGTTGAAGCCGTTTTATGACAAATACAAAGCAGATTTTAATTGTGTTTATCAACGTGATATTTATTCCGGAGAACAATGGCTCGAAATCATGCCGAAATCTACTTCTAAAGCAAATGCGGTAATGAAACTGAAAAAACATTTAAATGCACAGAAAGTGGTTGTTTTCGGTGACGGAAGAAATGATATAGATATGTTCAAAGTTGCAGATGAAAGTTATGCCGTAAAAAATGCGGTTGATGATTTAAAAAATATAGCTACCGGTGTAATTGATATGAACGATAATGATGCCGTAGCTAAATGGTTGAAAGAAAATATTGGTGTTATCAGCTGAGTTTTTTATAGTAAGGAAAAAAATAACCATCTGTCTTGATACTAAACAGTTCATTCGTTGCATGACATCTTGACAAATTAAGGAAATATAGTACTTTGTATCAAATTTTTCGAATTGGAAATAAGCTTTCATCCTGCATAAGCAGATAGCAGGAAATGTGTCTTTTTTTCAAAAGGAAATAAGTATGGAAAATAAAATCTCTTTCATCGAAAATCCGTCTATTGAAATGGTTAAGGGTTTTCATTCAAACGGTGTTGCTGCCGGTATCAAAAAAGAAGGTGTTCTAGATTTAGGTGTGGTTTTGTCCGATGTAGATTGTATCGGAACCGGGATGTTTACTACTAATAAAGTAAAAGCCGCACCGGTTTTAGTTTGCAAAAAACATGTTAAAAATAAATTGCGTGCAGTTGTTGTTAACAGCGGCAATGCAAATGCTTGTACCGGAACATTAGGGATTGAAGATGCGTTAAACACGTGTAAAGAATGTTCTGAATTATTCAACATTCCCGCTGAAAGCGTTTTACCGATGTCTACCGGAGTTATCGGACAGAGATTACCGTTTAATCAGATATCTTCCGGATTAAGTAAGATTTCAAAAATAATTAACGAGCAAAATCCTAATAACTTTGCAAAAGCAATAATGACAACCGATACGCGTATGAAAATCTACGGTGTAACGGTAAAAAATAAAGATCAAGAATATCATATTGTCGGAGTTGCAAAAGGTTCGGGGATGATTCATCCTAATATGGCAACTACATTGAGTTTCCTTTTTACAGATGCAAAAGTCAGCAAGAAAGCATTAGAGAAAGCATTCCGTGCTGCGGTAGAAAAAAGTTTCAATAGTATTACCGTTGACGGAGATATGAGTACAAACGATTCTACATTTTTGATTTCCAGCGGGTTAGCCGGAAACAAAGAAATCAGCGGAAACGGCGATGATTATCGACTTTTTGCAAAAGCAGTAGAAATAACAGCTTGTACAATGGCAAAGAGTATTGTACAGGACGGCGAGGGAGCTACAAAACTTGTAGAAATCTATGTAAAAAACGCTAAAACAGAAAAAGAAGCAAAACAAGTTGCGATGTCTGTTGCGACGTCTTGTCTGGTAAAGACTGCTTTCTACGGTGAAGATGCGAATTTCGGTAGAATTTTGTGTGCTGTCGGATATTGCGGTGTAGATTTTAAGCCTACGAAGTTAAAACTTTATTTTGATAATCTTTTGTTATTTAAAAACGGAGAACCGACTTCTTTTAATGAAGCAGAGGCTGCTGAAATATTAAAGAAAGACTCATTTAAAGTTATAATTGATTTAGATAAGGGAAATAAAAGCTGGAGTGTATGGACTTCAGATCTTTCACACGAATACGTTCGTATAAATGCGGATTACCGCTCATAATTTTTAACAAAGATAAGGAAGGTAAAGATGATGATTGAGAAACTTGAAGAAAAAGCAGATGTATTAATAGAGTCATTGCCATATATTAAAACATTTCATTCAAAGACATTTGTTATAAAGTATGGCGGTGCTGCGATGATTGATAATAATCTGAAAGAAGATATTATCAAAGATTTTATCCTACTTCGTTATATTGGTATCAATGTAGTTGTTGTTCACGGCGGCGGACCTGAAATAACTTCATTCTTGCAAAAAGTAGGTAAAGAAACTACTTTTGTTAACGGATTGAGAGTGACAGATAAAGAGACTATGGATGCCGTACAAATGAGTTTGGTAGGAAAAACGAACCAAGATATTGTAAGTATGATTAATCATTTCGGCGGAAAAGCTGTAGGTTTATCCGGTGCGGATTCAAATATTATTCAAGCAAGAAAGAAGATGATGGAAACAATTTTGGATCCTGAAACTAAGCAAGAAAAGAAAGTAGATTTAGGTTTTGTAGGTGACATCGAAAGAATCGATAGTTCACTTGTTAATTTATTAAATCAAAATGGTTATATCCCAGTTATTGCTCCGATTGGAGTTGGTATCGACGGAGAACATTACAATATTAATGCTGATGAAGTTGCAAGTGAAATTGCAGTTTCATTAAAAGCGGATAAGTTGATTATGGTTACTGATGTAGATGGTATCTATGAAAACCCTACAAATCCGGCAACAAAAATTGAGTCTTTGACAATTCACCGTGCAAAACAAATGATTGAAAAAGGTGAAATCAGCGGCGGAATGATTCCTAAAGTTCGTGCATGTATCAACGGAATCTCTAACGGCGTAAAACGAACTCATATCGTAGACGGTCGTCAAAAACATTCTATTCTATTGGAAATCTTTACTGACCACGGAATAGGAACTATGGTTGTTGGAAACTAATCTTTTGGGATATAAATATGGATACAATTGAAAAAACCGGCAAATATATTTTAAAAACATATAACCGTTATCCCGTAACCTTTGAAAAAGGAAAGGGAGCGTTTCTCTATACTGAAAAAGGTGAAAAATATTTGGATATGGGCTCCGGTATTGCCGTAACCCTTTTGGGGCATTGTCATCCAAAATTGGTAAATGCCGTAAAAGAACAAGCTGAGACTTTATGGCATACCAGCAATCTTTATTACAGTACACCGGCTGCCGAATTAGCAGAAAAGTTGGTCAATGCAACCGGTGCTAAACGTGTTTTCTTTTGTAACTCCGGAGCAGAGGCAAATGAAGGTGCATTAAAACTTGCCAGAAAATACGGAAAGCAAAACGGAAAAACAAGCAAGACAAAAATTATTTCCATGTATCATTCCTTTCACGGAAGAACTATGGCGACAGTAACTGTTACGGCTCAGGAAAAATATCAAAAGCCTTTTTATCCTTTATTACCGGATGTTTATTATGCAGAATATAACGATTTAGATTCTGTAAAAAAATTAATGGATAATGATGTTTGTGCCGTCATTTTAGAACCGGTTCAAGGTGAAGGCGGTGTTCATCCTGCAACTTACGAGTTTTTAAAAGGTGTTCGTGATTTATGTAATCAATACGATGCTGTTTTGATTTATGACGAAGTTCAATGCGGAATGGGGCGTACAGGAACTTTATTTTGTCATATGCAATATCCGGATTGTGCTCCGGACGTATTCACGACTGCTAAAGGTCTTGCCGGCGGTTTACCGATGGGAGCATTTTTTGTAAATGAAAAAGTTGAAAATGTTTTACAACCGGGCGACCACGCAAGTACTTTCGGAGGAAATCCGGTAGTCGCTGCTGCGGCTAATGCTGTAATGGACGTTATAAATGAAGAAAACTTACTTGATACAGTAAAAGAAAACAGTTGTTATCTTATAGAAAGTCTAAAAAAACTACAGCAAAAATATAGTGCAATAAAAGATGTTCGCGGTTCAGGTTTTCTGTTAGGAATTGAAATTGATTATTCCGCAGCAGAGCTTGTACAAGAATTATTGGAGCATCATATTGTTACCGTTCCGGCTGGAACTTCTGTTGTCAGACTTTTACCACCATTAACTATAAAAAAAGAAGAAATAGATTTAGTGCTTGAAGCATTAGAACAAATCTTTAAAAAAAGGACTTAATCTTGGACGAGTGTAAAAAAGCATATCTTGTACTTGAAGATGGTTCCATATTTGAGGGAACCGCATTTGGTAGCGGAGACTATACCGAAGGTGAAGTTGTATTTAATACCGGAGTTACCGGCTATCAAGAATTACTGACAGACCCTTCGTATAGCGGTCAAATTGTTGTTATGACTTATCCGCAAATTGGAAATTATGGATATATCGAAAGTGATACCGAATCTCGGCGTCCTTTCTTAAGAGGATTTGTCGTAAAAGAAGCAGCGGATTTCCCAAATAATTTTCGCAGTCAAGGAACTATCGATGCTTATTTAAAAAAGAATAATTTACTTGGAATCCAAGGTGTCGATACACGTGCAATTACAAAAAAAATCAGAAATCGCGGTGTAATGAAAGGTTTTATCACAACCAACAAATTACCTGATGACAAAATGATTCAACTTGCGAAAAATGTTCCTGATTTTGCCAGTCATGACTACGTAATGGATGCCACAACGGAAGAAGAATACGTAATCGAAGGAAACGGTAAAAATATCGGAGTCGTAGATTTCGGTATAAAGCAAAGTATCATTCGAACATTACAAGCTATGGGACACAGACTTACTGTAATGCGTGCAGATGTAAAAGCAGATTATGTATTACAAAAAGGTTTTGACCTAATTGTTTTGTCTAACGGTCCAGGAGATCCAAAACAAACTACTTACGGGGTAGAACTTGTAAAAGGCTTATTGGGCAAATTACCTATCGGAGGAATTTGTTTAGGACATCAAATCTTATCTTTGGCGTTAGGACTTGATACTTTTAAATTAAAGTTCGGTCATAGAGGTGCAAATCACCCGGTTAAAAATTTGATTACCGGAAAAGTAACCATAACATCTCAAAATCATGGTTATGCAGTACGAAACGAAAACATTCCTGAAGGAGTGGAAATTACACATCTTAATTTAAACGACTTTACGGTACAGGGAATCAGATGTGTTGATAAAAAAGTATGCAGTGTACAGTTCCACCCTGAAGCAGGTCCGGGACCGCATGACTCTACGTATATTTTTGAAGATTTTTTAAAACTCTGCGAATAAATTAAGGATGGTTTTATGCCTTTAGATAAATCTATAAAAAGTGTGTTAATCATAGGATCGGGTCCAATTATTATTGGTCAGGCTGCAGAGTTTGACTATGCCGGTTCACAAGCATGTAAAGCTCTTAAAGAAGAAGGATTACGTGTAATTCTCGTAAACTCAAATCCGGCGACAATTATGACGGATTTGAATATGGCGGATTCTACTTATTTGGAACCGCTGAATGTCAGTTCTTTGGAAAAAATCATTGATAAAGAACGTCCGGACGGTTTACTTCCGACTCTCGGAGGACAAACCGGGTTAAACCTTGCCGTTGAATTATCAGAAAAAGGAATTCTTGATAAATATGGCGTTAAGCTTTTAGGAACTTCACTTTCTGCTATTAAACAGGCGGAAGACCGTGAAATGTTCAAAGATTTAATGCAAGAAATCGGAGAACCTATTGCTGACAGTCAAATTGTAAATAACCTAACTGAAGCTGTTGCGTTTGCTAATAAAGCCGGTTATCCGTTAATCGTTCGTCCTGCATATACAATGGGAGGACTCGGTGGCGGTATTGCAAATAACGAAGAAGAACTTGTTAATATCTGTTCACTGGGACTTAAACATTCAAGAATTCATCAAGTTCTTTTGGAACAATCAGTTGCCGGTTGGAAAGAAGTTGAATATGAAGTAATGCGTGATGCAAACGGAACTTGTATTACTGTTTGTAATATGGAAAATATCGACCCTGTCGGTATTCATACAGGTGACAGTATAGTTCTTGCTCCAAGTCAAACTCTTTGTGACCAAGAATATCAGATGTTGCGAACATCAGCATTGAAAATTATCGATGCTTTAAAAATCGAAGGTGGTTGTAACGTTCAATTTGCACTTGACCCATATTCAAAAAATTACATCATTATAGAAGTAAATCCTCGTGTATCACGTTCATCTGCGTTAGCTTCAAAAGCAACGGGATATCCTATTGCAAAAGTATCTGCTAAAATTGCAATCGGTCTTCATCTTGATGAGATTCAAAACTCTGTAACTAAAAAAACACTTGCTTGTTTTGAACCGACACTTGACTATATTGTTACAAAAATTCCTAGATGGCCGTTTGATAAGTTTACATCTGCAGACCGCAAGCTTGGTACACAGATGAAAGCTACCGGTGAAATCATGAGTATTGACCGAACAATCGAAGGTTCAATCATGAAAGGGATTCGTTCGCTTGAAATTAAAGTTGACGGACCGAGAATGCCGGATTTAGATAAAGAAGAAACTGAAGTTCTTGAAGAAATGCTTCGCCGTGCAGACGACAGACGTTTGTTTGCAATTTTTGAATTATTAAGAAGAGAATATCCTGTTGGAAAAATTGTTCAAATAACAAAAATGGATATTTTCTTTGTTAAAAAGTTCGAGAATATCATTCTGCTTGAAAAAGAAGCTAAACAAAAATTAACAGCGGAACTTATTGCTCAAAAAAATCCGTCAGCAGAAATAAAAGACTTGATGAAACGTCTGAAAAGCTGCGGTTTCGGAGATACTTACCTTGCAAAATTAGTTGGTGTGGAACATTTAGATTTCCGTGCATTCAGAAAAGCTTGCAATGTAATTCCTGTTTATAAAATGGTAGATACTTGTTCTGCTGAGTTTGAAGCGATGACTCCGTATTACTATTCTACATATGAACAAGAAGATGAAGTAGAAGTTTCTACAGATGTACGAAAAATGATGGTTCTCGGTGCCGGACCTATTCGTATCGGACAAGGTATAGAGTTTGACTATTGTTCTGTTCGTTCTGTTTGGGGACTTAAAGAAGAAAATATTCAATCTATTATTATCAACAACAATCCGGAAACTGTAAGTACCGACTTTGATACTTCTGACAAATTGTATTTCGAGCCGTTAAATATTGAAGATGTTCTTAACGTCATCGAAAAAGAAAACCCGGAAGGTGTTATCGTTCAATTTGGCGGACAAACAGCTATTAATCTTGCCGGAAAATTGAATGATGCCGGCGTAAAAATCTTGGGCTCATCAGTACAAACAATCGATGATGCCGAAGACCGTGATAAATTCTCTCAAATTTTACAACGTGCCGGAGTTCCTCAAGCTGAAGGTCGTGCCGTTTACTCATTTGAAGAAGCTCTCGGTGTAACAAATCGTCTAGGTTATCCGGTTCTTGTACGTCCGTCTTATGTAATCGGTGGACACGCAATGGAAATCGTTTATAACGACGATGAGTTATTCTCATATATGCGTTTTGCAACAAAGATATCTCCTGACCATCCGGTTTTGGTTGATAAATATTTGTTGGGAAAAGAAGTTGAAGTTGACGCAATCTGTGACGGAACAGATACTTTTATTCCGGGAATATTTGAGCATATAGAGCGTGCCGGTGTTCACTCCGGAGACTCTATGGCAGTTTATCCTCCGACAAACTTATCAGATGATGAAATTAACACAATTATACGTCATACAATAGCACTCGGTCGTGAATTGGGTACAATCGGATTGATGAATGTACAATATGTTATTTCTGACGGAAAAGTTTATTGTATCGAGGTTAATCCGCGTGCAAGTAGAACAGTTC
>JAXJQT010000230.1:0-1048 GCA_036311025.1 Spirochaetota bacterium | reverse complement strand
GGATGAAAGAAGAAGTGATGTGTGATTTTATGTTACTGATTTTTCCCCCTGAAGATATTGTGATTTTGAAAATATCTGATGGGGTTTTTTTATGCCTGAACGTTATATGAAACGTGCAATCGAACTTGCCGTGATGGGAACAGGTTTTGTTTCACCTAATCCGTTAGTCGGTGCCGTCATTGTAAAAAATGACATTATTATCGGTGAGGGATATCATCAAAAATATGGAATGCCGCATGCGGAAATAAATGCTTTTCGTGATGCGGATTCTCGCGGAAACGATGTTACCGGTGCAGATTTGTATGTGACATTAGAGCCTTGCAGTCATTACGGAAAGACTCCGCCTTGTGCTGCCGAGGTTGTAAAGCGTGGTATATCTCGTGTATTTATAGGAATGAAAGACCCTAATCCATTGGTTGCCGGACGCGGGCTTTTTATGCTCCAAGAAGCCGGAATAGAAGTAATATGCGGAATCCTTGAAAAAGAATGTCGAAAAATCAATGAGCCTTTTATAAAGTTTATAACAACAAAATTGCCGTTTGTATGTATGAAAGCGGCAATGACTTTGGACGGGAAAATAGCAACGCATACCGGAGATTCTAAATGGATAAGCAGTGAAACATCCAGAAGAAGAGTTCATCAACTACGAAAAAAATATATGGCGATTATGGTCGGATGTACTACGGTAATCACAGATAATCCGGAATTAACATGCAGACTACCGGAAGGAAGTAAAAATCCGGTGAGAATTATTGTAGACAGTAAGGCTGTTTCGCCGGAAGACAGTAAAGTTTTTCAGGTTACGGAAGATAAAAAAACGATTTTGGCGGTAACAGAAAAAGCTCCCGGCGACAAAATCGAACGTTTGCGTAATATCGGAGTGGAAGTGTTGGTATTACCGGAAGATGATACCGGACGAGTTAATCTTTGTGCATTGATGAAAGAACTGGGAGACAGAAAAATCGATTCGATTCTTTTGGAAGGCGGCGGAACATTGAATTTCAGTGCGTTAAATGCCGGAATTGTAGACAGAGTGACTATGTTTGTG
>JAXJQT010000229.1:0-3323 GCA_036311025.1 Spirochaetota bacterium | reverse complement strand
GTAAGCATTTTTAACTCTAAATTGCATTAAATAAGGTGAAAGCTTTCAAAAAAATCAATTATCACAAAGGAAAATTTATAATGACTAAAAATGCAATTTTAAAAAAAATAAGAAAAACACTTTTTTGTACTTTCACATTTACTTTAATACTTTCAATGTTTTCATGTTCCGTATCAGACGACAATGAGGAAACTCAAAGCAATACTGCCGCAAAAAATGAATCTCCGATATTATCAGAAAATAATGCCAATATTACTCCGGACAAATCACAAAATAATCCTGAACAAACCGAAAAAGATAAAAACAGTGAAAAAAACGTTACCGAAAATAAAGAACAAAATAAAACCAATAATGAGCAAAATCCTCCTGAAGAAAATAAGGAAGATAAAAACAACGACAACAATAAAAACGGACAAGAAAATAACACTGAAAATAAAGAAACTGACAAAGAAGAACTTCCGGAAAAAAAAGAAGATTCTGAAATTAAAGAAAAAGAAAATCCAGATTTGCATGTTGTAATTTACGGGATCGGTATACGTGGAAAAACAATCGACGATTACGGAAAAACTGTTGCCGATTCTAAAAACAAATTCGCTATTCTTTACAATCAAACCGAAAATGAAATTGACATCAGTAACTGGAAAATAAAGAAATCAACATTTAACACTGATTCTAAGCCGGAATCCACTTTTAATATCCCGGAAAATACAAAAATCGGTACAAAACAATATTTATTACTAACTCGAGACGGTTACAATCCTGAAATGTGGAGCGGCGACGTAAGTTCTGATATCAGCATTGACGGCAAGTTCTCTTTTTCAACCGCAGGAAACCATGTATTTTTAGTAGATGCAAGCGATGACATAATTGACCGACTTGATTATATAGAACTAAGTGAAACGAAACAAAAGACATACGAGAGAACATGCAACGAACTTTACATTACCCAAAAAACGACAAAGATATATGAAACAGCGTATATTTTCAGAACGAATCCGGATATCGATACAAATAACAGTTGCGATGATTTTACGTCTTTGACAATCAATGACGAATGCATTCTAAAAAATTCACAAACAACTGATTAAATTACTTAATTCAGTTAAAGAAAGAAAGCGAGGTTTACTTACTTACTTAAAAGTAGCCTCGCTTGATAAAAAGGAGTTGTCTATGAAACATTCAAAAGTTTTAAATTACGATTCGTATTGCCATATAAGCAGTTTTTTTCATACAGGAACAAAAAGAATTATAAATAACGAAATCAAACAAAAATTACTTGCAATCATTAACGATGCAGCCAACAAATTCAGAGTTATAATTAAAAATCCAAACGTTTCCGACGTTCATTTTCAAATGGAACTCTATCCTGAAAATAATGAAAATATCTCTGTAATAATAAAATACATCAAACAACGCTTCACTCAATGGCTTAATAATAATTTTGACATGGAAGGAAGTGCCTGGAAATGAAAACTTCATCTCGGTGTGTATGTGCATATTTGATTCCTCGTAAATAAATTATTTTAAAAAGAAAACTTCCCATTTTTTTATTCTTGTATTTTATCTGCACACCGAGATTTCTTTATAAATCACTCAATAAACAAAAAAAAGTCCCTGCAAAAAACAGGGACTTCCATTTTTCAATTCATTAAAATAAAGCTTAATTTGAGTTTCTGTTAAAATATTCAATCACTTTGTCTGTAATATCAGATTCTGTATTGAAGTAAAAAAGATTATCCGCATTATCTTTTAAAATAATAGAAAAACCTTCCATTTCGGCAATTCTGCGTACAATGTCATAAATTTCTTCATACAAAGGAGCTTGAATAGTACTTTCTTTTCGTTCCAATTCAGCCATTTTTTTTCTGTAGAAATTAGTATATTGCTCTTTAAGTTCTTTTATTTTCTTTTCGGCAACCTTCTTTTTATTTTCATCTGTTTCATTCTCAAGTAAATCTTGTTGAGCTTGAATCTTAATTTTTATTGCATCCAAATCTTGTTGGAATTTATCTTTTTCTTCCATTAACTGTTTAACAGCCGGGGATTTTCCCTGAAAACATACTTCTACAACTTTCTTTAAATTGATTATCCCGATTCGTTCCAATTTAATATTGGCAGAGAAAGACAACATCGCAGTAAACAAAAAACATACAACCAAAAGTTTTTTCATTTTATACACTCCATTTATCATAAAATAAAAATACCCAAGCATTTTTGCTTGGGTAAAATACACACAAGTCAATGATTGTATGTATATATAACATAATTAGTATTATTTGAAAATTATTTTGCTAATTTAAATACCATAACTCCCAATGGCGGAATTGACAATTTTATAGAAGCATTCTGATAATCCCAAGGTAACTCTTCAGACCAAACACTTCCTCCGTTACCTACTCCGCTTCCTCCGAATTCCATAGCATCAGAATTGAAAATTTCTTTCCATTCACCGTGGAAAGGCACGCCGATTCTATAATCATTACGTACAACCGGTGTAAAGTTAGCAACAACAAGCAATGTATCATCTACATTTTTGCCTTTTCTAAGGAAAGAAACCATACAACCTTCCCAGTCATTGCAATTTACCCATTGGAAACCGTCACCTGTGAAATCTTTTTCATATAATGCCGGATTTTCTCTGTAAAGCTTATTTAATGCTTTGAAATAATTCTTAGTCTGTTGATGTCTTTCCCATTCCAACAAATGCCAATCTAAACTCTGCTGATAATTCCACTCATTCCATTGACCGATTTCTGTTCCCATGAAATTTAATTTTTTACCCGGATGAGTAAACATAAATCCCATTGTCAAACGTAAGTTAGCAAACTTCTGCCAGTCATCACCAGGCATTTTGTTTAACATTGATTTTTTACCGTGAACAACTTCATCATGTGACAATACAAGAACAAAATTTTCGTTAAACGCATAAATCATTGAGAAAGTAAGCTCATTGTGGTGATACTTTCTGTAAACCGGATCTTTTTCGATATATCTTAAGAAATCGTTCATCCATCCCATATTCCATTTTAAACCAAATCCCAGACCGCCGCAATATGTAGGACGAGAAACCCCTGCCCATGCAGTAGATTCTTCAGCTATCATATAAGCACCCGGGAACTTCTCATAAACTTTTTCATTCAAAGTTTTCATAAAATGAACAGCTTCAAGATTTTCATTTCCGCCGTATTCATTAGGAATCCATTCTCCTGCCTCTCTTGCATAATCAAGATACAACATTGAAGCTACAGCATCTACACGCAAACCGTCAATGTGATACATACTTAACCAATACAACGCATTAGAAATCAAGAAGTTACGAACTT
>JAXJQT010000228.1:0-7337 GCA_036311025.1 Spirochaetota bacterium | reverse complement strand
GACAAACCCGTAAGAATTATAAGAAAACATAAAGATGATTTTAATATTTTCCCCAATTCCTTATGGACTCAAAAGAAAATTATTGCTTTAATCTCAGACTGACAAAATTATACAGTCAGTAACGTTTGTTAAACACCAAGTGAATAAAGTCTTTCATATTCGGAAAGACCGAACGGAAGTAATCCATGTGCAATTATGGCAATTGCTTCATTCTTATTCAAAAACAGAATTAAGATTTATTCCCGTATAAAAAAATCTACAAAAAAACATCAAACTTTTTCTCCTTTTCATTTCAGATTGCTATTTTTTTCAAAAGCAATATAATTTTTTTAGATATACAAGGAGGCCACATGGTAAATAACAAAAAATATGTTTATTTCTTCGGAAACAAGATTGCCGAAGGAAACGGAGATTTGAAAAGCCTATTAGGTGGTAAAGGTGCAGGACTCGCAGAGATGACTCGAATCGGTCTTCCTGTTCCGGGTGGTTTTACGATAACTACCGAAGTTTGTAATTTGTTCTTCAAAAACAACAATCAATATCCGGACGGATTGGAAGAACAAGTAGAAAGAAACTTAAAAAATCTTGAAAAAATTGTAGGAAAAAAACTTGGCGATCCAGAAGATCCTTTATTGGTTTCCGTGCGTTCCGGTGCCCCCATTTCTATGCCCGGTATGATGGAAACCATTTTAAATTTAGGCTTAAATGATGCGTCAGTTTTGGGACTTGCAAAAAAGACTCAAAATGAACGTTTTGCTTATGATGCATACAGACGTTTTATTTTGATGTACAGTTCTACTGCAAAAAATATCGAAAGGGAAAAGTTTGACAGTATCTTTGAAGAAACAAAAGATACAAAGACCAGAACTCGTTTGGGACTTCCGGCTGATAAGAAAGTCGCTGATACAGATTTAAATACAGACGAATTAAAAGAAATTGTAGAAAAGTTCAAAGCCGTCTACAAAAATGAATTGGGCGAAGATTTCCCTCAAGACCCTATGAAACAATTGTGGGGAGCTATCGATGCGGTTTTCCATTCTTGGATGGGAGAAAAAGCTGTAAAATATCGTGAAGTTGAAAAAATTTCTAATATCTACGGTACTGCCGTAAATGTCGTGCAAATGGTTTTCGGAAATATGGGCGAGACCAGCGGAACCGGAGTTTGTTTTACGAGAGACCCTAATACCGGCGAAAATGTTTTTTACGGAGATTATCTTGTAAACGCTCAAGGTGAAGATGTTGTTGCCGGTATCAGAACACCGATGAAATTAGATGAATTGCATAAAAAGAATGCCGGACTTTATGACCAGCTCGTAAACGTACGAAAAAAACTCGAACATCATTATCGAGATATGCAAGATTTGGAATTTACTGTTGAAGACAACAAACTTTATATGTTGCAATGTCGCAGCGGTAAACGTTCTCCTAAAGCATCGTTTGTCATCGCTTACGATTTAGTTCAAGAAGGTTTGATTTCCAAGGAAGAAGCTGTAGAAAGAATCAAACCTAATGACATCGAAGGAATTTTTTACCCGGTTATTGACCCGTCACAAAAAGAACAACTAAAAGAATTTTACATCGGTCACGGTATCGACGCTGTTCCCGGTGCGGCAACCGGAAAAGTTGTTTTTTCTGCAAAACGAGCAGAAGAACTTGCAGCACAAAAAGAAAAAGTCATTCTTGTAAGAAAAGAAACTTCTCCTGAAGATGTCGGCGGAATGCATGTCGCACAAGGAATTTTAACTGCTACCGGCGGAAAAACATCTCATGCTGCGGTTGTCGCTCGCGGTTGGGGAAAATGTTGTATTGTCGGTTGCGGAGTTCTGGAAATCGACTATGACAAAAAACAATTTACCATCGGTAAACACACAATCAAAGAGGGCGACGAGATTACACTTGACGGTTCACACGGATACATTTACAAAACTACATTAAAATTGTGTGTTCCCGAATTACCGCAATCTTATTATGAAATCATGAAATGGGCTGATGAAATCAGAAAAATAAACGTTAAAACAAATGCCGACAGTCCGGAAGATGCCGAAGCTGCCAGAAAACTCGGAGCCGAAGGTATCGGATTGTGCCGAACTGAACATATGTTTTTTGGTTCTGAAGAACGTATCATGGCAATTCAAGAAATGATTGTAGCCGACAGCGTGGAAGAACGAAAAAATGCATTGGCAAAATTGTTACCTTTCCAGACTGAAGATTTCAAAGGTATTTTTACGTCGATGAATCATTATCCGGTAACTATCCGTTTGATTGACCCGCCGTTACACGAATTTGCACCGCAAACACCGGAACAACAAAAAAAATTAGCTGATAAATTGAATATCAGTGTCGAAAAAATCGCGGCTCGTGTTCATCAATTAAAAGAAACAAATCCAATGCTTGGACATCGAGGTTGTCGACTTGCCGTAACATATCCGGAAATTCTGGAAATGCAAGTTCGTGCAATTATAACAGCTGCCTGTGAATGTAGTAAAAACGGAATCGAAGTTCATCCTGAAATAATGATTCCATTAATAATCGATATCAAAGAATTTCATCTACTCGAAAGTAAAGTACGTGCCGTTGCAGAGCAGATATTAAAAGAAAATAATGTCAGCATATCGTACAAAGTCGGAACTATGATTGAAATTCCGAGAGCCGCATTGCTTGCAGATGAAATCGCAGAATACGCAGAGTTTTTCTCTTTCGGAACAAATGACCTGACACAAATGACATTAGGAATGTCACGTGATGATTCCGGAAAATTCTTACCGGAATATATAGACGAAAAGAAAGCTGCTATTTTCCACGATGACCCATTCCAATCTATCGACCAAAAAGGCGTTGGAGCACTGGTTAAAATGGCAGTTCAAAAAGGTCGTACTACAAGACCGGATATTAATCTGGGAGTCTGCGGAGAACACGGCGGCGAATCTGTTTCCGTAAAATTCTTTGCTTCAATCGGATTAAATTACGTTTCATGTTCACCGCTTAGAGTTCCTATCGCAAGATTGGCTGCGGCTCAATACGAAATTGAAAAGAAAAAATTGAGAAAATCTTGATTTTGATTATCAAAAAAAATATACTGCAAACAAAATTGCAGTATATTTTTTTGGAGCATATTAATGGAAAAATCTATCAGTATAAAAGATTCATTAAAGTTAAACATTGAAGACATTGCAAATAACTCTGATGCTATTATTTTAAAACTCGATGGATTAATTGATACATATAATTCTTCAGATCTTCAAAAAGAAGTTGCCAATGTAATTTCTTCATATACTAAAATAATTTTTGATTGTTCAAAACTAACTTATGTTTCATCAACCGGAGTCGGTACATTTACGGTCTTTTTAAAAAATGCAAAAGAGAAAAATGGAACTATTGTTCTCGCAAACCTACAAACTAAAGTCCTCGAAGTATTTCAGTTATTAGGTTTTTCTAAATTTTTCACTATTGTAGACAGTTTGGACGAAGGTTTAAAAAGCCTAGGAATATCGACAATCCAATCTTGTTTCCCAAAAATATTTGAATGTCCGTCATGTAACAAGAAACTAAAAGCAAGCAAATCCGGCAAATTCAGATGTATCCAATGCAGTGCCATAATTTGTATATCAGAAGAAGGTGTTGTAAGTACTATTTAATATCTGCTTAAAATCAGTTTTTCTTTTTGCCCAACGGAATACTTCCGCCTAAAAAGAGTGCACTTTTTTCGTTGGTAGAATAAAAAGATATTAACGGTATGAAATCTTTCTTTTCCAATATATTGATATAATCAAACAATGAATAAAATAACCATCCAAGTGACAATACTGTATAAACAGCTACACCTATTGCAGAAAAACGCAATGCTTCCGAAAGATTATAAATCTCTCTTCCATAATCAGTCTCTATAAAAGGAACCGCCGGATAATCCGGATCTGCTTCCAGTTTCTGTTTTACGTGATTTGTATAATATTCACTGGATAAAGATGCTTTATTATAGTAATCAGTCGAAATAATAATTAACGGAATCATAGCTACCAAAGAGAAGGTAAAGTTCCAGAATGCAGAATAATAAAGTCCTTTTTTCAATTTAAATTCATTCATAATATCTTTCGTCATTAAATGAAATGAAAAATTCAGACTTTCTTCTTTAATCTCTTCAATTTTAAAGAAGTATCGATAATTTTGATGATAAGAATCGGCCTTTGTCGAAAGAATATATTCACCTACCGGTAAAGAATCCCAAAACGGAGTAACACCGTGAAACTGAGAATTTATAAAAATCTTAGTTCCGGCCGGCTCTATATTAAAAAATACTGTTTGTAAATTTTGCCGTAAATCCGGTCTTATTTTCATTTTCTTTTCTTCATTCGGAAAGACATCAATCACCTCTTTGTAAGGTGCACTGCCTTTGGTCAGAAAGGAAAATAAGTATTTCCCTGGAACAACATAATCAATAGTAATTTTTTGTTTCCCTAAGTATGAACTATCCGCATAAATTTCACATTCATCCTTATTTGTCTCTAACTCTAAAGATGCATAATCTATTTTAAAAATCTTAGATGCATTTTTCTTAATAAAGTCAGATACATCTTTTGCAATAGATTCTCTGTGACAAATAAAAGCACCTTTGTAAAAGGTTTTATCCATAAGATAAGAATAAAACTCTACAGCAACCAAATATCCTTGCTCTATTTTTTCTATTTCACCGGTTACAAGAATATCAATTACAGGAGATGAATTTTCACAAATATTTTTATACGGAACAACCTGACGTTCTACAAACTTCAGAACATTTAAAGAAAAGACCGGCTTTTGATAATTTTCAAACCATTTATTGCTGACTCCGGCATAATCAGAAGATGCCTTCATTTTCGTCAAAATAAGCTTAACAGCTTTTTTCTTCGAAAAATAACTACCTTTTTGATAACGAATCTGATCTTCTAAAATACTATCTGTATTTATTAGGGATGTATTGCTTGTAGTCGAACTTGAAGTTTTTTTGAGAAAACTCCATGCCTTTAAGAGAGCTTCTTCATCAGAAAGCTTCACGGCCTGAATCAATTCAAACTCATTCTTAAATGAATTCATTATTTCTTCAGAATCTAAAGGCTTAATGTCATTAATATTTCCATTCTTTTTAAACTTCATTATCCCTGTATTCACAACGAACAACTTATTTAAAATATCAGATTCTTCTCTTTCTAAGAAAAAATTAGGCATTTTCTCAGAAAAAAGAAGAACCGACGAAAAAATTAATAACAAGAATAAAAAAGAAATTTTCTTTATAGACACATTAAGCCATATTTAATGCTTTTTTAATCGCACCGACAATTCTTTCCGGTTTAAAAGGTTTTACAATAAAATCTTTTGCTCCTAATTGAATTGACTGAATAATTAGTTTTTGCTGTCCCAACGCAGAACACATAATTACTTTTGCCTGTGGATCTATCTTAACAATTTCTTGAAGTGCTTGGATACCATCCATTTTAGGCATTGTTATATCCATTAAAACAATATCAGGTTGCAATCTTTTATATTGCTCTATTGCTTCTACTCCATTAGAAGCCTCTCCAGCAACTTCGAAACCTGTTTTTTCGAGAGTATCCTTAATTATTAGTTTTATAAAAGCTAAATCATCAACAATAAGAACCCTAGATGCCATAATCCTATCCCATCCAAATTATTTAATATATTCTAAACATAACTTAAACATTTTTCAAGCAAAAACATTTAAATTATTTTTTATTTCAAACAAAACATTTTAAGCTCTGCATCGATAAAATCGTCAATATCCCCATCCATTACAACTTGAATATTACCACTCTCAACTTTTGTTCTATGATCTTTTACCATTGTATACGGTTGAAAGACATAACTTCTTATCTGAGAGCCCCATGCAATATCTTTTTTTTCCGGGTTATTTTTTTCTTTCTCTGCTTCCTGTTCCTTTTTATAAAAATCATAAAGTCTTGCTTTTAAGATTTTCATTGCAGTACTTTTATTTTTTAAGTGCGAACGTTCATTCTGACATTGAACAACAATCCCGGTTGGTATATGTGTCAAACGTACAGCTGAATCTGTTTTATTGACATGCTGTCCACCGGCACCGCCTGCTCTATAAGTATCGATTCTTAAATCTTCAGACTTTATATCAATATCAATTTCATCTTCAATATCAGGTGTAACGTAAACTGCCGCAAATGAAGTATGTCTACGAGCATTAGCATCAAACGGCGAAATTCTTACAAGTCTATGAATACCAGATTCATACTTTAGAAAACCATAAGCGTAATCGCCTTCTATCAATGCCGTTACATTTTTTACTCCCGCACCGTCACCGTCTTGCCAATCCAAAATCTCAACCTTAAATCCGCGTCTTTCAGCCCAACGAGTAAACATTCTGTACAACATATTACCCCAGTCACAAGCTTCAGTTCCGCCGGCACCGGGATGAATATTTATAATAGCATTACAACTATCATTCTCTTCGGACAATAGCTCCATAAATTCCAGTTTATGCAACTTTTCTGTTAAATTATTTATATAATCTAATATTTCTGCTTCATATTCATTAGCATTAGCTTCAACTGCCATTTCATACAAGGTATTCATATCGTCTATTTCTCTAAAAAAATCATCCCAAGGAACAATTCTGTTTTGCAACTTAGTTATTTTCTTTAAAGTTTTACCGGCTTCTTCTTGATCATCCCAAAAATCGTCTTTTTTTGACTTCTCCGTCAAAAAAACTAAATCTTCTCGTGCTTTATTCAATCCGGAAAAATTACGATACGCTCCAGCTTTTTCCGTAAGCTCGGTTATTTCCATTTTATAATCTGACAACATATTATCGTTTACACCATAACCTTGTAAAATTAGCCTTAGTTATTGCACAATTAGCAAAATATATCAATTTTTTTCCTAGAAAAAGCACATTAACACCTAAAACAGCCAATAGATATTCAAATAAAAACTAAAAATAAAGACATAAGATATTTTTTTAAATTTTTAGTTCCCCGTTTCCGTAAATAAAAAAGAATCGAAAACAATACTGGCTTTTAAGGCATCAAAACTGCAATTACGCCATTATTTAACGGGGGTTACTGTGAATCAAAAAAATACTCAAAACGAGCTGGAGCTCTTTTATGAAAAATACAGTAAGGATTTTGCTGACTTAGCACTTTTTTACAATATTGATAATTTTACAAATCTCTCGTTAAAAGACAAAATCTTTGTACTTGCACACAGATTAAAGAAAGAAAAACGATTTAATTTCGCTATTTTTCTATTTGAGAAATTATTTTCGACTTTTACGTCAATGAACGCATTGATAAATGAAATAGAATGTTTAATAGCTATGG
>JAXJQT010000227.1:0-13069 GCA_036311025.1 Spirochaetota bacterium | reverse complement strand
TATAATAATGATGAATCCACGTCGTAATTTGTATCAAAACAAAAACGACGAATTAAATTTCGTTCACTGAAAAAATTATTTAAAAAATACGGATAAAAGAACCCAAAATCATCATAACCGTCGCGTGGACTGCGTCTTTTTTGCAAATAATCGAGCAACGCTTCTTCAAATACATACTCTGCACAATTTGTAAGAACAGTATTCGCCATTGAAACGGCACCTGTATCCGTTGATAAAAAACAACTTAGTTCTTGCAATGTGTCATTTTCCGGCAATATCACCGGAATTTCAGATGTTCTGTTTTCAATCAATCTGCCGGATACAGTAAAAGATTCGCAATACACCGGTATTGTTTGTACCGATTGCGACGGCACCCAATACACCGCATCTTCACCGGCCGGCGTTATTTCGGTCACAAGAAGATTTCTCGAGCTTTTTTTGTTGTATTCCAACGGTAAATCAAAGCGAATTTGCAATTCTTCTTTCGGCTCAAGAACTACAGTTTGTCCCAGTAAATCTTCACAAATCGCTTCTTCTGCAAAAACGCTGTGTAATTTTATATTACGTTGTCTTGCTTGCTGATTTTTAATCGAAATTTCTCCGTATACAGCAGACGATTCTTCTGTCACATTGCTCAGTCTGCAATAAAAATCCAGTCCGTTATCTGTCGTATTTTCTGTCGGAGTAAGAAAAACTACGGAATTAGAATCTTTTGCTATATCATAATAATTTTCATTTGTCGTATTTATAAAACGACAAAACACCCCGGACGCTTTGCCTGCTTTCTCGTCTGTACACAAGATTGCAGCCGATACACACGGTTCTTTTTGCAAATCTTTCGGCAATTCGACTTTATTTACCCCCTTTACGACTGTAAAGTTCTGAGCGATTTCGATATTCTCTTTATAAAAAATAAGATGTGAATTTTTGTGCTCTTTCTGGGAAAAGAAAAAGAATTCTTTGTCATTTATTTCATAACTTCTGAATTTTTTGTTTTCATAGATTGACGGCAAAACCGGCACGCATATTTTTTCCTTTATAGAATCGCCGTTTTTCATAATAATTTCTACATTCCCTGTCAGAATGCCGTCATTCATTGCCGGTTGTAAATCAAAAATTTTCCCGTTATCGGCAAAATATAAGCGTTCCGCATTTTCTCCGCAACGAGAAAACGACAAAAGCATACTTTCTACATGATTCACTTTTCTGCAATCAAGTTGCATTTCCGGCGTAATCTCTATTTTCTGTGGAATAAATGTTTTTATTTTTTCTGCATTAACAACTTCTACGTTCTGAGCTCCGAAATTGATGAATGTCGTACAAATAAACTCGTCATCTGCATAAACATCAACAAACAACGGTTTCTCATTAAAAAACAACTCTTGTCGAAACTCGCCGTTATCAAGTATTACTTCCTGTTCATTTTCAATATTTTCCGCATCCCTGTACACCAGACGAACTTTTTGTGCTTCATGAAAAATTTTTCCTTTCAACACTTGCAAATTATTTTCACGTACAGTTTTTATTTCGTATTTTTTAGGCTTTTCATATTTCGGTAATGCAAACGTATGAATCGTACGATAACTGCCAAATCGAAATTGGATAAACGGTTCATCGGGACGTTTTATGCGTAACGTTCCGTCTTTTGCTGTATTTTGCGGTTTAGTAATATGCCCATCTTTATAAAAACAAACTTTCGTATTTTTTATCGGATTGCCATTTTTGCGAAAAGACAAAAAAATCTCTTCCTCTGTAGGAAAAATAAAAACAGAAAAATGTTCTGTCACAAAAAAAAGTTCATGACGAGAAAATGACTGAGAAATTAACGAAAAGCAAAAAAATAAAAAAAACGGGATTAATATTCTTTTTGTCATAGAGAACGAACCAAAGCAAATAAAAGTTTATTCCTGATAAAATAAAAAAGGGAGATTTTTGAATCTCCCTTGTCGATCGCAACGGGGCTCGAACCCGTGATCTTCGGCTTGACAGGCCGACGCGATAACCAACTTCGCTATGCAATCTCTGATGGTCTCTTTATACACTATAATACTTTTTGTGTCAACATTTTTTCTCACTTTTTTTTATTTTTTTTTCTAAAAAATAATCACGCCTTTTTTTCTCAGTTTTTATACCAAGATTCTAGCAGCGTAAACCAATTTCCGGCATCGGCATTATCTTTACTCCAAGATAAATTTCCATAGCACTCATTTTCGGATGATGACACTTTATTCCAAATCATATAGTCCCATGAACATCCATAAATCGAAAAGTCCGGATAAAAAAACGAAAGCCCCATTTTACCCGGTTGGAATCGAGAATAACTTTCCCGCCCGAAAGAATCTAAAATCAATTCGTCTATAGCTTCACAGACTTCACTTGATACTTCTTTTAATTCATCATCTTTCTCGCCTATCTGAAAAACAAAATCATATAAATCAAAATACGGATATTGCTTCCAATTAGACGAATAAATAGATGAAAAATAATGTGTTATATCATCTTGAGTTATTCCGCGACTTGCACGAACACTTTCAGCAAGCACCTTTTTATCTTTCAACGCATTACAAAACTTATCAAATTTCTGCTTAACATTATCAATCTTCGATAAATCACAAGCAATCAATGACTGCTTCAACTTCAAAGAATGCATCACACCGCTTGTTTTAGTGTATTCATCTTGAGACTTTACTACAAGTCGAGCAAACTCTCTAGGAGTAATATCGGAAGTAAATTCTTTATAAATGTTGCTGTAATTTTGCCCCATCCCCCATACTTCCGGAGCAGAAGCTGTCACATAATGAGATGAAAATCCTCCGTTTCCTTTTCGTATTTGGTATAAAAACTCCACACACCCCATATAACAAAGATCCAAATTTAAGAAATCAACAGAACAATTTTCATCCAGATGATTTGTCAAATCTACGGCACAAATCATCCTTTTTGTTTCACCGTCATACAAAATATTTTTCTGAATAATATTGGAATAAACCGTAGAGCTTACTCCCATTCCATGACCGCCTAAAAATAATCCGTAATATTTTGCCGGATAATTCGCCTTACAATAAGAAATAAAAGCCTGTAGACAATCGGTATCGCCGGTATCAACAGAATCCGCAGAATATTCATAAACATCTTGTAATTCAATGAGAGTCAATTTGCTCTTTTCAACACGAAATACACCGGTTCCGGAAAAAGTCTGATTATAAATAGTGCATTTTGAACCGGCAGAAACATCTATCAACACCAAGACATTGCAACTTTCATTATAACTTTTTATGATTTCTTCTATATCGTCGCATAAATCCGCCGCAAGCCCGTTGGAATCCCCTGCACAGTAGTGCATTATTGTCCAGTCAGTATTTTTCTTATATTCAATCTTTTCGGACTCACAAATACACCCAAAGGAACAATTTATTAATAAAAAAGGAATAAATAATAAAGATAAAAAATTATGACAAAATCTCATCAATAAAAAATATTATGCAAATATTGCAAGTAAATCCAATAAATCACTTCCATTCCAGGTATTTAGCACATTTTTCTTGTTGATAATACGCCAGCTTATCACTTAAACTCAATGAATCCTCTTCCGCGTCCAACCCCGGACAGCGTTTTTTTTCCAAAATCCACTCTGCATCATCTTCCACCAAAAACGGCCAAAACGGAAATGCTCTACACTGTAACGGGCGAGCCTCATAAATAGAACAGCCTTCTTTTTCCCAAAAAATACAATCGTAATTCTTTTTCTCTTTCAGTCCTACATAAACCTTAGAATCACGATATATTTCACGGCAATATTTTTTTATAAAATCTTCTAATGAAATATTTAATAATGTCGCCGCATTATTTGCATCTTCCTCGGTAAGCATTACCATGCCCGGTTCAATCCGACAACATTTAGAACATCTTTGACATGAGAATTTTCTTTTTGATAATTTTTCAATAACTTGAGATTCACTGAGAGCCATTCTTTCGCCTCACATAATTTGAAAAGAGTAAAAAAAAAGAGTCTTTTTTAAGACTCTTGGGGAGAAAGGGATTTGAACCCCTGTAGACATAGTCAACAGATTTACAGTCTGTCGCCTTTAACCACTCGGCCATCTCCCCGTTTCAAAAATAAAGCACATCTTTATCAGATGTACTTTATTTTCTTTAAAGCCGGCTAAAGGAATTGAACCCTCAACCTGCTGATTACAAGTCAGCTGCTCTACCGATTGAGCTAAGCCGGCAAACGTTTCATTTGATGTTTGCTTTATACACCACATTCAAAATTAAGTCAATAACTTTTTTCATTTTTTTTTATTTTTTTTTCGCACTAAAAACTGATGTAGTATTTAGGCGGAAATTTCTTGAACAAATCTTGTATCAAAGAATCCAATTCTTCACCAGTAGGAAACTGAGATGTTGTATTCAACACGATACTATATCCATCTGAGTTCTCTACTACTACCGGAACAAACAATCCGGCTCCAAGTACATCTTTTACTTTTTTCTTTGAAATATACGCATTTTTAGATTTTAGCGAACACTCTCCAATATCTCCCAAAGTATTTTTTGTGTTTTCATCTTCAGAATACAGTTTAAACATATCAGTAAAAGTCACATCGCCCATTTCTATATCATAAAAAGCTTGAGACACTCTGTTTTGTATCATTTTCTTTTCTGACATTGTTTTCTTTTTTGTCGAAAAGAAAACATGAGAAACCTTGGTCGTCGGCAAAAGACCTTTTTTTGCAAAATATTTCATTTTCAACAGAAAGAATGTTGATTTGTTTAAGAAATCTTCCATATCAGCATACGGATCCGTGGTATCAAAATACGCCTGAACCATTTGCTCATTATTCAAATCTACGCCAATCTTATTAAAATAATACTCCGTATAATATAAAACCTCAGATTGCTTAACTGAAATCTTTTCTTCAACACAAGCGTTTGTAAACAATAAATCCAAAACCATCGAATTTAAAACACTTAAAATATTTTTACTGTTCCATTCTTTTATAGATTGGTATCCTGCCATATAAACTTTCAATTCCAACGCCGTAATACCGTAACTTCCGACTTCTGCAATTACAACATCATCAGAAAGGTCAGCCAACGTAGTGTGTAAAGTTTGTGCCGACACTCCTACCGTACAAAACATAAATAACATCGAACAAAATAAAATCAGCTTTTTCATATCTCTTAAAAATCCTTTAAAATTTTTATTTAGCTTTCGACAAAAAGACATCAAAAAACAACTGAAAATCGTTTTTTTACATCTTTCATTGAAAACAATTTAATTTTATGATACCCATTATTCAATTTTCAAGCGAAAAACAAATATAAAAAGTTATTCTTATATATATCATTTTTTCAGAAAGTACTTATTCATCAACAGATGATATTTTTTTAATTTTTATGAATATTCTTAAATAACTTAATTTTTTAGGAAGGTATAATGCATAACTTCGTAATGTTTGGAGATTTAAAAACCGAACCGGGCACACCGTATTTACTTGGTGCAGAATTAAATCAAAACGGTTGTAACTTTGCGATTTTTTCAAAAAACGCCACTGCGGTATCTTTATTATTATTTAATCACCCGCAAGACTCTAAACCATCACATATTTTAGACTTAGATCCAAAAATAAACAAAACCGGTGATATATGGCATATATTCATTGCAGGAATAAAAGAAGGTCAATGTTACGGTTATACAATCGACGGTCCATATTGGCCAGACAATGAAGGGCATCGTTTTAATAAAAACAAATTACTTTTGGATCCTTATGCAAAAGCTATTTCCGGAAAGTATGATTGGTCAAAACCTGAAGCATTTGCATACCAAGTCGGCAGTCCGTTGGGAGATTTGTCGTTCAGTGAAGAAAATAACTTCGGTGTAACGGCAAAGTCTATTGTCGTAGACGGTCAAAACTTTGACTGGGAAGGCGACATGTTATTATCTACACCGATGAAAGACTCAATCATATACGAAATGCACACAAGAGCATTTACTATCAACAGTAAAAACGGAAAACATGAACCGGGAACTTATCTGGGAATAATAGACCAAATCCCGTATTTGAAAGAATTGGGAATTACAACAGTCGAATTAATGCCGGTACATCACTTTAATCATAAAGAGAATTTCAAGAAAAACCCATTAACAAATGAGCCTTTGTACAATTTCTGGGGATATTCATCATTAGGTTTCTTTGCACCGGACAGTTGGTATGCAAAAGACGAAAACGGTCTTAATGCCGTTTACGAATTTAAAGAAATGGTCAAAGCTTTGCACAAAGCCGGTATCAGCGTAATACTTGATGTTGTTTATAATCATACCGGTGAAGGAAACGAATACGGACCGACTGTTTGTTTCAAAGGAATCGATAATTCCATCTATTACATGACTGAGCAAGGAAGATATTACAAAAACTATTCCGGTTGCGGAAATACATTAAACTGTAATCATCCTGTAGTAAAAAGATTAATCCTTGACAGTTTAAAATATTGGGTAGTAGACATGCATGTTGACGGTTTCCGTTTCGATCTTGCCGCTATTTTAGGGCGAGATGAAAACGGTAATTGGGTACCAAGCTATTCTATATTAAACGAAATCAGCAACGACCCTATTTTAAGTTCTGCTCAAATCATAGCAGAAGGTTGGGATGCTGCCGGACTTTATAAAGTAGGTGACTTTCCTTCAGGTTGGGCGGAATGGAACGGAAAATTCCGTGATGCAATCCGCGGCTTTGTCAAAGGAGACAGTCATCTTGTAGGTGAACTTGCACAACGTCTTTCTGGAAGTGCTGATTTATTTTCATTGCGAGACCGTCGTCCTTATCACAGTATAAACTTTATCACTGCACACGATGGTTTTACACTAAATGACATTGTGTCGTACAACACAAAGCACAATATCGAAAACGGAGAAGGCAACTGCGACGGTAACGACAACAATGTAAGCTGGAACTGCGGTCAAGAAGGAACTACATCCGATGAAAATATCATCGAGTTGCGAGAACAGCAAATGAGAAATTTGTTTACTTTATTGATGATAAGTCAGGGAACTCCGATGTTCTTGTATGGTGATGAAGTCAAATTCAGCAAAAACGGTAATAACAATACATACTGCCATGACAACAAGCTCAACTGGTTCGATTGGAGTTTGTATCGCAAAAATAAAAGATTCTTTAATTTCTGCAAGAACATGATTGAATTCCGAAAATCTCATCCGGTTCTCAGAAGAGCAACTTTCTTTAACGGCATAAACTCTGATGAATATTGTTCTTCGGATATTAGCTGGCACGGATTCGAAATCGGCAAACCGGACTGGAGCGAAAACAGTCATTGTATTGCTTTCATGCTTAACGGTAATAAAGCTGTAACAGGTGCAGACTTAAATGATAATAATATTTATGTTGCCATTAATGCTCATTGGGAAAATCAGAATTTCCATCTTCCGACACCGTCAAAGAAAAAGTATTGGCATCTGGCTGTGGATACATCTCTTTCTACCGGCTTTAAAGCTCCGGGTAAAGAAACACGTGTAAAAACATCGATTATCACGGTACCGGCAAGAAGTATTATTATATTAATTGATAAATAAAGGTTTTGTATGACTGAGAATAAAAAAGTTATTTCTAATTTCTTTGTAATAGAGGGACTCGACGGTGCCGGTACGACTACGCAAGCAAAAAAACTGGCAACCGAACTTACAGACAGTATATTTACTTGGGAACCGACAGACAGTGATTTTGGAAAAATGCTCAGACAAATTCTCAGTCAAAATCTACCTATCGACAAAATTACTTTAGCTCATTTATTTGCAACCGACAGAAGTAATCATTTGTATAATGAAACCGGAATTCTTAATCAATGCAAAACACATAAAGTCTTTTGTGACCGATATATACTTTCTTCATTTGCATATCAAAGCATCGATGTAAATGAAGAAATCGTTTTATCCTTAAACAAAGACTTCCCGATTCCGCAAATTACTTTTTTCATCGATACTCCGGTCGACATTTGCATGCAACGAATAGAAAAACGCGATAATCGTGAAATTTATGAACACACTGAATTACAGTTAAAGATTCGTGAAAAATATTTAAAAGGAATTGAAATTTTTAAAAATCTAGGCTGGAATATTCATATTATCGACGGCACAAAAAACATAGACGAAATATTTGCTGACATCTGCAAATATCTTTAACCAAAACACAACTTTCCCTTCATGATTTTTTTATTTTTCCGACAATTATTAGAAGAACTATTTTTATTTTGAGGGGAAATATGGATAACAAAATTTTTTATTTCAGTGCTACCGGAAAAAGTTTTTGGGCAGCTCTTACTTTAGCAAATGAATTAACAAATTGCGACATTATAGCAATGAAAGATTATGATACCGATAAGCCTATATTTGCACAAAAAATTGGTTTCGTTTTTCCGGTCTATCGCGGCGGTATACCTGATACCGTAAAACGTTTTTTATCTGAAATAAAAATTGACGGATGTCCATATTTATTTTCAATTCACACTTACAATGACAATGACGGCATTACATCATTACAAATCCGTGAAAAAATGCTTTCATGCGACACTCCGATTAATGCTGTTTTCCCATTAAGAATGCAACAAAACAACAGTCGACGTTCTTATACCGACATATTCGGAGAAAGTGCAATACTGAAAATGTTGAAAAAAGCACAAACTAAAATCTGCAAGATTGCACAAGTCATTTCTTGCGAAGAAAATTATTTAAAAAATAGCTTTAAATTATTTAGAAAACATAAACACGCAATAAAAAAACACCTTCTTGTAAAAGAAAAATTGTTTACTCGTTGATTTGTTTTTTAATTAAAGTCACATAGATTTTCTTGATAAAAATATTCTATATCACTAGAGAAATGTTTTTATTCTTCAATTTCCTTTAAAAAGTAAAGACTTAAACAGTGTCTCTCTATATCCCAAAATAGTACAATTAAAAAAATAGTTTAAATAAAAAAAGTGTATCCCAAAAAACTCTTTTGTTTAGGGATACACTTCAAAACAAATGCTTTTCTTTAAATTGTTATTAAAGCTTTTTAATAGGATAATCTCTATTAAAACAAGCATAACAATACGAATCTGGCTCTTTCAAACAAGCTTTCAAATCTTCCAGTTGTAAGAATGTAACCGAATCTGCTCCGATTATTTTTGCAATCTCATCCGGCGTATGCTTATTAGAAATCAACTCTTCAGTAGACGGAGTATCGATTCCGTAATAACAACATCCCAAAACTTCAGGACTTGAAAGATACATATGTATTTCCTTAGCTCCGGCTTCACGTAACATTTTAATAATCTGTTTAGATGTTGTTCCGCGAACAATTGAATCGTCTACAATAGAAATAGTTTTACCTTCAATTACGCTTTTTATCGGATTTAACTTTATTTTTACTGCTTCTTCTCGTTGTTTCTGAGTTGTTTTAATAAATGTTCTTCCTGCATAATGATTACGCATTAATCCCATATCGAAAGGGATTCCCGACTCTCTGGCAAACCCTAAAGCTGCAATATTTCCGGAATCCGGAACAGAAATTACAATATCTGTATCTTTTTTTCTATTTTTAGCAAGCATTCTACCTGAATTAAATCTAAATTGATGAACAGATTCTGAGAAAACTGAAGAATCCGGACGAGCAAAATAAACAAGCTCAAATACACACTGACTTGCTTTTTTCTTATCCGAATAATGAAGTTTCTGTTTAATCTCTCCGTTTTCACAAATAATAAGTTCACCCGGCTCTAAGAATTTAATATCTGTTACACCTAAAACATTAAGAGCTGCGGTTTCAGAAGAAAAAACATATCCTTGATCGCCTAATTTCCCATAAGCTAAAGGTTTAAAACCATAAGGGTCTTTAAACGCCGCAATCTTATTTTTACCGCCCATCACTAACATAGAAAATGCACCGTCTAATTTCTTTATTGATGAAATTAAAGAAGATTCAAAATCATTCCCCGGAATATTTGACATTAAATGAACTAAGATTTCAGAATCACTTGATGTTTGAAAAATCGCACCGTTTGATATTAATTCTTCCTTTAAGATATCGTAATTAGGAAGCTGACCGTTATTAGCAATTGCAACCTCTCCTTTATTACATTTAAATAATAAAGGTTGTGCATTAATCATCCCCGCAGTTCCTTTTGTCGAATAGCGAACATGACCGATAGCAGAATTACACGGATAATTCAACGGAAGCTGCGGTAACAATTTCTCTGCAACCAATCCGGCACTTTTTACTACTTGAATATTTGAGTTGTCGTCAAAGTAAGCGACACCGCCACTTTCTTGACCACGATGTTGAAGAGAAAATAATCCCATGTACATATTGTACATTACATCTTCAGACGGATTTTTTAATGAAATTCCAAAAACTCCACATTCTTCTTTTAATTCATCGAACATCTTTTTAATCCTTGATTTATAAATTTATTTTTCTATGAAAGATTGGCTTTTATTGTTTCTAAAAGCTGCATATAGTCTATAGGTTTTTCAAAAACAGCACAAACATAAGGATTATTTTTAATATCACAAAATTCATCCTTTACCCCGATATATCCGGACATAACAATAATTTTAGTTTCCGGATATTTTTCTGCAATCTTATCAATTGCTTCTTTGCCGCTCATGCCGTCCATTTGCAAATCTGTGATGATTAAATCAAAATTAATATTTTCTTGTAATTCAACACCGAAAGTTGCTTCTTTAGCAAGATTCACCTGAAATTGATTTTGAGTAAGAAAACGAACTAATGGTGTTGAAAATAAATCATCGTCTTCAATAACAAGAAGTTTTCTGTATAAAGCTCCCATTTTTGTTTCCTCATTACTAAAAAATAAAGCTTCTGCTCTTTTTATATCATACCCTTAATAAAAAATAAAGTCAGTAAAATAAAGAAAAAAATGATTTTAACAAAAAAAACAGCTCTCTTTTTTAATTATTTAATATCAAAATTCAAATAATTTCTGAAAAAATAGACTAACCAAAAAAGGATTGATTTTTTCATTTTTATTATATATAACAATACAAACTGCTCAAAAGAAACGCTGGAGGAAGAGCAGCAAGTCAAAAGAATAAGGAAATTGGTATGTTTGAAGATTGGTATCTAGAAGATTTATTAGACAAGAATGTCAAAACAATGTGGCCTTTGACAGACAAATATCTCTTGCAGCTGATAAAAAAAGTTTTTGATCGAATTGGAATCTCTGAAGATTTAAAAGATTTTATTTCAATTCAACAAATCATGGAAAAATATAACTACGTAGAAAAAGCGGATAGAATGTTACGCTGGGATTTGGAACGTTTAAAATTTGATGAATATGTAGAATCAAAAGAAGAAAACGGTGTTGTTTTCTATAAATATACATCAAAAGAAATGCCTACTGATTATGAAGAAATCTATAATTGGTGTAATAACGAAGACCCTCGTTCTATACATGCATTTAAATTATTAGCTTTAGTTGCTGATAATTATGAAGATATATTAGAAGGAAAAACTAGCGGAGTAAATGTTATTTATTCTCCTGAAAATATCCACATCATTAATGAATATTATCAACACGGATTATTTTATACAGTAAATAACGTTTTGGGCGGAAAAGTTCTTAACTATGAAGTTGACAAACGTAACAATCCTAAGATTTTGGAATTAGGCGGCGGATTAGGCAGCGGAACAAAACAATTCTTGGGGCAAAGAAAAGATGCCGGAAAAGATTTAAAATCATTTGTATATAACTTTACCGACGTTACAAACAGTATGCTCAGAAAAACAAAAAAACCGATAGAAGAAATCACCGGCGATCTTTCTAACTTTGAATTCAATAAACATGATTTTAACAAATCACTTGAAGAATTAGGATTGGAAGAAGAACAATACGATATTATTTGGGCTGTTAATGCAATTCACGTTGCAACTAACTTGAAATTCACTTTACAGCAACTATATCGTCTATTGAAACCACAAGGAACTTTGTTAATCGTAGAAACTGTTCGTCCAGAATACTGTCCTTGGGTTCAACACGAATTTATCATCAATTCATTAGATGATTACGGTAATGTAGAATTGAATGATGAATGGCGACCTGTTCACGGTTTTATGAGATGGACAAACTGGGTAAAAGCTGTTGAAGCTGGTGGTTTTGATACAGTTGATACTGTACCGAATATGGCAGAAGTTGAAAAAAGATACAACAACTGTTACGCTACAGTCATCAGAGGACAAAAGAAATAATTATATTTCTGCGATATATGGAAAAGCTCCATTTTATATGGGGCTTTTCTTGATTTTTAACAAATATTTTTTTGCATAAAAATTATTAAAAAGCCCTTATTCTGTTAAGAATAATATTTAAAGGAGAAAAAATGAGAAGAGTTGTTATTACCGGTTTCGGAGCTTATACTCCAATTGGTAACACTGAAAAAGAAATAAAAGAAAGTTTTTACCAAGGAAAAAGTGGTACAGTTTTTATTCCGGAATGGAAAGAAATCAAAGGTCTTCAGTCTTTTGTTGCCGGAACAGTAAAAAACTTTGATGAAAAAATATTAGACAGAAAATTACGCCGTTCTATGGGTAAACTTTCTATGATGACTACAAGTGCTGCAAAGATCGCAATCGAAGACAGCGGTTTATCCGAAGACATTCTTCATTCCGGAAGAATGGGATGTGCTGCAGCTTCTACAATCGGAAGTCCAAAAGCTTATGAAGATTTCTTCTATGAATTGTTAATAAACAAGTCTATCGAACAAATTCCGTCGATGACATTTTTAAAACTTATGAATCACACAACAGTTGCAAACATTGCAACTCCTTTAGGAATCAAAGGACGTGTTTTCTCTCCAAGCAGTGCATGTACTTCAAGCTCTCAATCTATCGGGATGTCTTATGAAGCCATAAAATACGGCTTACAAGATGTTATGGTTGCCGGTGGTGCAGAAGAGCTTCACTATACTACTGTTTCTGTTTTCGACATTATGGATGTTGCTTGCAGAACTGCAAACGAAACTCCGGAAAAAGCTTCACAGCCTTTTGATAAAAAT